>CANPWF010000229.1 GCA_947581885.1 uncultured Clostridia bacterium | reverse complement strand
AAGGGAGAGGCAAGGGGCGGCGCGACTGCCCAAAAGGGGGAGCCGAGGGGGCAATCATCTCCCCAAGGTTTTCTTTGCCTTTTCGACGACGTTTTGAACGGTGAAACCGAACTTTTCAAAGAGTTTGGGGGCGGGGCCGCTCGCGCCGAAGGTGTCCATGCCGATGATCTCGCCCTTTTCGCCCGCGTACTTGTACCAGCTGTACGGGCTACCCGCCTCGACGCACACCCGCGCCTTCACGGAGGAGGGCAGCACCCGTTCCTTGTAGGCATCCGTCTGCTTTTCGAACTCCTCGAAGCAGGGCATGGAGACGACCCGCGCCTTCACGCCTTCCTTTTGAAGTTCCGCCTTCGCCTTCACGCAGAGCTCCACTTCCGAACCGCTCGCGATCAAAAGCACATCGGGCTTCCCCGCGCAGTCGTCGAGCACGTACCCGCCCTTCAAGGCGACGAGCCCGCTGTTTTCGTATTGCGGAAGGGCTTGCCTTGTGAGGACGAGGGCGGTGGGGGAAGTGCCGCGGAGAGCGGAGATCCATGCCGCCGCCGTCTCCTTCCCGTCCGCGGGACGGAACACCTTCATATTGGGAATGGAGCGAAGGGCGATGAGCTGTTCGACGGGTTCATGGGTGGGTCCGTCCTCGCCGACGCCGATCGAATCGTGCGTTAAGATATAGACGACGGGGATATCCATGAGAGCGGAGAGCCGCATCGCGTGTTTGCAATAGTCGGAGAAGATGAAGAAGGTCGCGCAGTACGCGCGGATGCCGCCATGCAGTTGCATACCGTTTGCAATTGCCGCCATCGCGTGTTCGCGAATGCCGAAGTGCATGTTTCTTCCCGCATAATTTTCGGGGGAGAAGGAACCGTACTTCACCGTATCCGTATCCTTCATATCCGAAAGGTTGGAAGGGGCGAGGTCGGCAGAGCCGCCCATGAGAGAGGGGACATGCGCGGCGAGCACCTGCAAAACCTGCGCGGAAGTTTGCCTCGTTGCCATCGGCTTTTGGAAAGAGAACAGCTCCCCGATCTCTTCGAGGGCGGGGAGTTCTCCCTTCATTGCCGCCTTATACTCTTTGGCAAGTTCGGGGAACTTCTGTTCGTACTCTTTGAACATCGCCTTCCATTCCCGTTCGCGCTTCGCCCCGCGCCTTCCCGCCTTGTGGGTGTGCGCAAAGACTTCCTCGGGAACCTCGAAGGGGGGATAGTTCCAACCGAGTTTTTCCCTCGTCTTTTGCAGGTTTTCCTCCCCCAAAGGAGAACCGTGGCACTTGTGATTGCCCTCGAGCGGGGTGCCGTAGCCGATCTTCGTCTTGCAGATGATGAGGGAGGGCTTCTTCGTCTCCTTCTGCGCCTTGCGGACGGCGTTGGCGATCATCGCGAAATTATCGGGATGGGAGACGAGATCGACAGAAAGCACCTGCCAATTCTGCGCCTTGAAGCGGGCGGCGACATCCTCTTTGAAGGTGATATCGGTATTGCCCTCGATGGTGATATCGTTGTCGTCGTAAAAGACGATGAGTTTGCCGAGTTCGTGCGTCCCCGCAAAGGAGCATGCCTCATAGGAAATGCCCTCTTCGAGGCACCCGTCGCCCACGAGCGCGTAGGTGAAATGGTCGACGACGGGGAACCCTTCGCGGTTGAAACGGGCGGCGAGATGGGCTTCGGCGACCGCCATGCCCACCGCGTTTGCGATACCCTGCCCGAGCGGCCCCGTCGTCGTCTCCACGCCCACCGTGTGGCGGTATTCGGGGTGACCGGGGGTCTTGGAACCGAGCTGGCGGAAGTTCATCAAGTCCTCCTTCGTCAACCCGAAGCCATAGAGGTAGAGCAGGGAATACAGCAGCATCGAGCCGTGCCCCGCAGAGAGGACGAAGCGGTCGCGGTTTTGCCACTTCGGATCCTTATTGTTGAACTTCAGGAAGTTCTGAAAGAGGGTGTAGGCGATGGGGGCGGAGCCGAGCGGAAGCCCGGGGTGCCCGGAATTTGCCTTCTGGATAGCGTCTGCCGAGAGCATGCGAATGGCGTTTACAGTGGTCTGTTTCATATCATTCTCCTTCTCCGTTATTTGGATGTTATTCCGATATTTTCAGGGGCGTAAGATCGAGAAATCCGACCCCATGTAGCAATTTTGAGATTTTTCGAAGCATTTTTTGTACCCCGCCTTTCACTTCCGATTCAAGATTTATCGGGAGAAGAGGCTCGTGCAAACTCATGCGGAGGAGTGCCCAGCCGTCGCCCTCGCCCTTTCCGAAATTGATACGCACCCCTTCGTAATTGTTCGGCGCGAGGGAGAGGGAGGGATCCTTCCCTTCTGCGATCTCACGTTTGAGTTCATTCAGGAGAAGTTCGCCCTTTTCCTTGAAATCGGGACAGGTGAATTTCAGACGGATCTCCCTTGCCTCGGCGGGCTCGGGAAGATCGGCGATGAGCGACATCAAATCGTTCCCTTTCTTCGCCTCCTGCGCGAGGGCGATGAGAAGGCGGGTCACGAGATCCACCATGGACGCGGGAGACAGGACCTTGACGA
>CANPWF010000228.1 GCA_947581885.1 uncultured Clostridia bacterium | reverse complement strand
GTGTTGCGAGAAGTGCGAGATTTCTCGACTGCGCTCGAAATGAGGTGAGGGGTGCCGAGGGGAAGGGCGTGCGGCAGCATTCCGAGGGGAGCCGAGAAACAAGGGACGAAATACTTTCCTTTTTTCCATCCCATCCCCGAAAAATTCCGTGAATATATCGTGAAAATACAAAAAATATCGTTCAAACATTTGACAATTTTCGGACGAGAAGATTATAATAAAGAGAATTGTAAAGCTACTGCATAACGAGGGGGAAGAAATGGAACTCAACGAATATCTCGGCAAGCTCATTCACATGATCAAGAACACGGAAAACGTGGAATTTTTTGCGGAGAGGCCACGGCTCACGCGCACGGAATTCCGAATGCTCCGCGAGATCGTCATCGAACGCGACAAGGGGAGAGACATCATCTCGTCCGAACTCGCCCGCAGACTGGGGGTCACCCGCTCGGCGATCTCCCAGCTCGTCGCCAAGCTCGAAAAAGAGGGCATCGTCGAACGCGCCTCTTCACCCACCGATAAAAAGATCGCCTATATTCGGCTTTCGGAGAAGTCGCTCGCCCTCTACGAAGGGCACTGCGATGCCGCGAACCGCCTGATGGCACTCATCGTCGAGGACCTCGGCGCGAAAAAACTCGACGCACTCTTCGCCGCCAATGAAGAATTCTTCGCCGCGGTCGCGAGGGCGCGGAAACGTCTTGCGGCGGAAAATGAGACCGCAAAGGAAGGGAGGGCAACATGTTAAAACTCAAAGAGATCACCAAGGACTACAAAGTTGCGTCGAGCTATGTTCACGCATTGAAGGGGGTTTCCCTCTCCTTCCGCAAGTGCGAATTCGTCTGCATCTTGGGGCAATCGGGCTGCGGAAAGACGACGCTACTTAACATTATCGGCGGGCTCGATCACTACACGACGGGCGATCTCGTCATTCAGGGCAAGTCCACCAAGGATTTCAAGGACCGCGATTGGGACGTTTACTGCAACCACCGCATCGGGTTCATCTTCCAATCGTATAACCTCATCCCGCACCAGACGGTTTTGGGGAACGTGGAGCTCGCGCTCACGATTGCGGGCGTTGGAAGAGAGGAACGCCGTGCCCGCGCGAAGAACGCCCTCGAACGGGTGGGGCTCGGGAGCGAACTCGACAAGCGTCCCAACCAACTTTCGGGCGGACAGATGCAGCGCGTCGCCATCGCCCGCGCCCTCGTCAACGATCCCGATATCCTGCTCGCGGACGAACCGACGGGCGCGCTCGACAGCAAAACGAGCGTCGAGGTCATGGAGCTCATCAAGGAGATCGCGGGCGAACGCCTCGTCATCATGGTGACGCACAACCCCGACCTTGCCGAGCAGTACGCAACGCGTATCGTACGGCTGCACGACGGGCTCGTCGAAGCGGACAGCGACCCCTATTCCGAAGAGGACGAGGCGAAAGAGTTCCTATCTTCCGAGGAGATCGCCGCGGAAGCAAAATCCGAAATCGCAGCCGAAACACCTTCCGAAGAGAACGCGGAAGCCGCGGAAGCAAAATCCGAAATCGCAGCCGAAACACCTTCCGAAGAGAACGCGGAAGCCGCGGAAGCGGTCCCCGCTGAAAACGCAGAGGGGGCTTCGGAAACAGGCGACGCGTCCCCTTCCAAGAAAGCCAAAAAGCCCAAAAAGCCGCGGGCGAGAATGAGCCTGTTAACTTCTCTTTCCCTCTCCGCGAAGAACCTTCTCACCAAGAAAGGGCGCACGATCATCACGTCCGTTGCGGGCAGTATCGGTATTATCTCCGTCTGCCTCGTGCTCGCGCTCTCCTCGGGCTTCAACAACTACATCCGCCGCACGGAAGAGGATATGCTCTCGTATTATCCCGTGGAGATCTTGGAGAACACCATCGACCTCACCGCCGTTATGGATAACGCGGGCTCTATGGACGATATGCCCGATATGGAGAAGATCGGCGATCGCGTTTACGTGAACTCTTTCCTTACCCAACTTGCGCAGGGCATCGCCGTCACCAACAATCTATCCGACGAATACCTGAACTATTTGCAGAAGGGGAAGGAAGATCACCCCGATTGGTTCTCCGCGATCAAGTACAGCTACGGCGTATCCGTTACCGACAACCTGTTCACGACGGTACATACGGGTGAAGTGTACGACCGCGAACACGATGTTACGACGGATCCCGCAGACCGCAACCTCTCCCTTGCCGAGCTGCGCGAATTCTATACCAACGAACTTCTGTCCCTCGCAAGCGAATATTCCCGATTGCTCGGATATGTCGATCTCTTCACCAATGTCGTCGATGTGATGCCGGGGACTTTGGATTTCTCTTCCGAAGAATACGGCGATTACGTCCTCTCGCAGTATGATATCATCGACCCCGACACCATGCGCTTCCCCTCGAACGAGAACGAAGCGGTGCTCGTTGTGGGTTCGCAGAACGAGGCGACCGACTTGACTCTCGCCCAACTCGGCTTCATTCCCGAGAAGGACTTCATGGAGCTCTTCAAACTCGGCGAAGAGGACAGCACGGCAAGTACGGAGGGGGAGG
>CANPWF010000227.1 GCA_947581885.1 uncultured Clostridia bacterium | reverse complement strand
CTGGGGTAGCTGGATTCGAACCAACGAATGACGGAGTCAGAGTCCGTTGCCTTACCGCTTGGCGACACCCCAATTTGATTTTGCGGTCTTTATTGTAACAAAAAGCGCGAACTTTATCAAGCATTTTTCGTGCGGTTCCCGAATTTTTTCGCAAATTCTTTTTCGGGGGGAGGGAGCGGGCGGCGGCGGACGATTGACAAAACTTCGGTGGCGTGGTATACTCTGTTCGGAAGGAAAAACCGATGAGAAAGTTGATGCCGTTTCAGGAAAATGCGGCGACGGCCGTTGTTCAAGCGTTGGAGCAAGGGGAAGAGCGGGTGCTCGTCTCCCTGCCCGTCGGTGCGGGCGTATCCGCGGTCGTCTGTGAGGTCGCCCGTCGCATGGCGGAAGGCGGGAAGGCGCGTGTGCTCGTGCTATACGACGGTGCCAAGCATCGGGAGCTGATAAAGGGGGTCTTTTCGTCGTTGCGCACGGAAGCGCGGGCGCATCTCGCGTGGGCATCTTCCTATCCGAGCGAACTTGTTCAAGGCGGCTTTTCGGACTATCGATCGGCGGATCTTCTCCTCTGCATGAATGCGGCGAGGACGGAGAGCGTGCGGTCAATCCCGCATGGCGTTCGTGCGGTCGGCATCACGCATTTGCATGAAACAAAAGGGGCGTTTGCGGATACGCCCTGTGTGTTCCGCTATTCGTTGGAGGAGTGTATCCGCGACGGAGAGGGGCCCTTCTCTACGGGAAGGCTGTTCGAAATGCTGTGCGAGGGGATCGTCGGTTCGTTAGACGGCGTGAAGGAAGTGTCTCCCGTCTCGTCGCCCTACGATTTCGGGTGCGATTTCGTCGCGGAGACGGAGAGGGGACGGCTCTATGTCGAATGCAAGGCATTCCGCGATCGGCACGTACCGCAAGACATGCTTTTGCGCGGTGCGGAACTGCTTTCGCAGCAGTGTGGTTGGCACAAAGAAAAGGACGGCCGTGCGGCGCATGGGCTTCTCGCCGTCCTCGGGCACGTATCCGCGGCGCAAAAATCCGCGGCGAAAGACAGGTTCAACGTTGCGGTATGGGACATCTCCAACCTCCTGTATTATGCGGCGAAGGACGCGTCGCTTTCCAAGGGGCTCATGGAACTCGCGCCTTTCCCCGTGACGGGGATCGAGCCGACACCCGCTTCCGTTTGGGATATTTCCGCGGAGGACAGGGCGGCCCCGCCCGAGCGCACGGTTCCCGAAGGGGAAAAGCTCATCGAGCGGCTTGTGGCGTGCAAAAGCGGGGCGCGGCATTTTTCTCAATACGAGGAGATCTGCGCCGACGCGATCGGGTATCTCTTTCGGACGGAGTTTTTGAAGATCAAGACGCAGCACACGACCAAGGACAAGCTGTTCCGTATGGACATGATCTGTTCTTTGAAGGGGACAAGCGAGTTCTGGAAACTGCTCATCCGCCATTACAACTCCCGTTTTGTCGTGTTCGAATTCAAAAATTTCTCCCAAAAGGTGGATCAGAATTTCATCTATACGACGGAGAAATACCTGTTCGGCGCGGCACTTCGGAGTGTGGCGGTGATCCTCTCCCGCAAGGGGTTTTCCGCGCACGCCGCCGACGCTGCGGACGGGTGCCTGAAAGAGAGCGGGAAGCTCATTTTGGGGCTGAACGACGACGATCTCATCGCCATGCTCCGCAAGAAGGACGCGGGCGAGGAGCCCGCCGACTATCTTCTCGATGTGTTGGAAGAGCGGTTGATGTCGATCGGAAAGTGAAAGGGAAATACGGATACGCCGCCCGAACGCACGAAGCGTTCGGGCGGCAGTTTTTTATACATGGGTGCGGAAATTCCGTGTTTTATGCTCCGTAAAGTTCCTTTCGGAAAAGCGGGGTTCTTTCTGTTGAAGCGGGGTTCTTTCCATAAAAGATCGGATGGGGGAAGTGGTAAACGGGGAGTAAAAAGCATACACTAAATACCGTATGAGGCTGTTTTCTGCGATCTGCGATGCACTCAAAACGGAGGGGGCCGACCTTCTGCATGTGCATTACACCGTGGTCGACGGGTGCGGGGGATATTTTCAGAATGTCCGTCGGCTTCTCGAATTCTCCGAGACGCGCGTGGTGCTCGCGGGGCGGAAGGGTCGGCTGCGCGTGGAGGGGCAGGCGTTGCGGCTCGGCAAGTGCGCGGACGGCGACGTGACCGTACTCGGCAACATTTTTTCCGTGACGCGGGAAGAGTGAGGGGGTACGCCGCCCCCCCCACGTCATGTTGAGCATGGTCGAAACATGGACGTGGGCGGGGAGTACGGACTTTCACTTCATCCTGAGCTTGTCGAAGGATCTCGCCCAATTCCATACGTACATGTGTGTTGGCAACTGTGAGAGATTTCTCGACTGCGCTCGAAATGAGGTGAGGGCGGGGGCGAGGACGGGAGAGTACCCCCACCCCTACCCCGCCCCCTTCGAAAGGGGGCAGGTAATAAGGTCGACGTAATTATACGGTTCCGTACAGTCACACCCCCTCAGTCACGGCAAGGGCAGCCGTGACAGCTCCCCCAAAGGGGGAGCCAAG
>CANPWF010000226.1 GCA_947581885.1 uncultured Clostridia bacterium | reverse complement strand
ACCCCCGCCAAATAATCATCACAACGTGCGCCTCGCGGCATTCGTTCTCTCTTGCCCCCCCCTTTCCAAGGGGGGAGGGTAGGGTAGGGGGTTCTTTCCTATCCCCCTCCAAACACACCGCGGCGCGGACATTCATCCGCGCCGCTTTTTTGCACATTCATATAATAGATTTGAACTGCTTGGAACCCCCCTCTGCCGCCATTTCAACAAATGCGCCCTTTACAGTGGAAACTTCGGAGAAAATCCCGCAAGCCCGCTTGCGAACGTCTCCGAGTACACCCCCGGCGCATAGTCGATGAGCGCCCCGTCCACTAAATCGAGATACTGCCCTCCCCGCTTTACGGCGGGGATCAAGCGGGAGGAGTCGCTCCCTTCAAATGCGGGCGTGCATAAGAGATAGCGGCGTTCATCCGCTATCCCCGCGACCTTAAAATGGCTTTGGGAATACCTGATCTGTTCTCCGTTTTCATCAAGGAGCGGGACCTCTTTTCTTACACGCACATTTTCTCCCTTTGCGTTCGTGGCCTCTTCAAATGCCACGGAATAGGGAGCCCACGGAGTCGGCTCGAAGTCCGCCAAAAGATACATCCCGGGGCTGATAAAACAGGCGGAGTTGACCTCGACATATATAAATCCCTGCGGTTCAAACTCGATAAGGGCATAGTGAAATTCGTCATTCTCATCGTAGAGCGGATAGACCTCTAACCCTGTGTATGCGCTCCCCTCGCCCAAAAACCGCCGTTCGGCGCGCTTTCTGATGCGGTAGAGGTGCTGTTCTTCCGTATAAACGCGGGCATCCATTACCACCCATACGCAGAGCGCCGCCCCGACGAGGACGACGAGCGCCAACGCGCACGCCAAAATTTTGATTGCAATCTTCCTGCGCCGTATCGCGTCCACACCTTCACCCCCAACTTTTTATTCGTCAGTTTATGCTTGTCCCCCCAATCAATTCCATCACCACAATTCGGTATCCCATGAAAAAACAGGATTTGGATATATCGTTTCAAACTTCGGGTGCAACGTCTCGTCTGCGAAATCGGTGGAACAGGGGATCTCCCGCCCCGAAACGAGATCGATGTAATTTTTTCCCCGCTTTACGGCGGGGATCTTCCCGACCTTTCTCGGATGCCCGACGATCGTATCATCGATCAGATGGATGAGATATCTGCGCTCATTTTGGATGTTTGCCGCCTTGTAAGGGCTGACACGGTACCCGACATATTCGCCGCTCTCAAAATCGGGAACGCCGTCAACCGTCCCCGTCTCGTTCACATACGGGTACCAGATCGCCGTCGGTGCCATCGGATCGCGTTCGCTCAATCCGTACATGCTGTTCCACGGCGATTCCCCCCAACTGATATAAACATACAGATGCCCCTGCGGCTCAAACTCTATCAAGGCATAGTGAAATTCTTCGTTTTCATCATAGAGCGGATAGACTTCCAACCCCGTAAATTCGCTCCCCTCGCCCAAAAACCGCCGCTCGGCGCGCTTTCTGATGCGGTAGAGGTGCTGTTCTTCTGTATAAACGCGGGCATCCATTACCACCCATACGCAGAGCGCCGCCCCGACGAGGACGACGAGCGCCAACACGCACGCTAAAATTTTGATTGCAATTTTCCTGCGCCGTATCGCGTCCATATCTCCTCCTGTTTATAGGTTACTGCGCTTCCTTCAAAATGTCAAGTATTTTACAAAAAAACAATTACAGTACACCTCTCTCATTCTATATAAAATTCTGCTTCCCGTTCTGTCCCTCGCCCTCATACCCTCACGCGCCGCCCTCGCCCTCATACCGCCCCGCGCGCACCGCGCACCTCTTCCCCGCGTCATTTCGAGCGAAGCGAGAAATCCCGAACAACGAAGTCCACCCCCTCTTGAGGGGAATGGGGCAAAAAATTTTTTAACTTTTTTCAAAAAGTTTGGCATACATCCCAAAAAAGCAAAAAATTTCGTGGTACCATTACATTGTGGAAAGAGAAAAAGAGAACAAGCGGGTGCGCCGTGAGAAAAAAAGCGCCCCGCCGCGCCAAGCGCGGGCGCCGCAAGGGCGGCGGTAGCGCGCGGCGCGGCGGGGCGCTTTAAGCGGAAAATTTTATTTTTATGTCCCCCGTTTTCGCAATTTTCCGCCCGCAAAGATCTCCAAAATTCCGCTTGAAAACCCGTCAAAATTTCTTAAAAACTCCGCGCAAAATTCCGTCAAAAACCTCTATTCCTCATCGAAGCGGTGGCGAACGCCCGATTTATCCTTATATTCCACGACCATGGAAAGGCTCACGTTCTCCACGCTCCGGAAAATATTCTGCTCGATCTCGGGGTCGTCCTTGGCGAGGGTTGCAATGAGTTCCTTCACCTTTTTGCGCTTGCCGTCCTCGTATCTTCCGTCGGTGAATTTGCACGCGCAGCGCAAAAATTCCAACTTGTTGTAGTCGCGCCACGCGATGATGTCCTTTTCGCGGATGAGGTACATGGGGCGGATGAGTTGCATCCCCTCGAAGTTCTCGCTCTTCACTTTGGGGAGCATCGTCTGCACCTGTCCGCCGTAGAGCATGC
>CANPWF010000225.1 GCA_947581885.1 uncultured Clostridia bacterium | reverse complement strand
GGATATAGGAGAGGTCGGTAACGCTCGCCCCGCCGCTTACGAGGGCGGAGAAGGGGAAGTTCACCACCGCCACGGCGAGCGGGAGGAGGCAGAACAGCAAGCCCTTTTTATCCTTCACGGAAAAACGAAGGGCGGAAAGTTGCCCGCGGAAAACGAACAGCGTCACGAGGAAGGCGACAAGAGAAAACCGCGCGAGCGAACCGCACAGAAGGGTATTCTGCACAGAATCTTTCAAAAGCACCGTCTCCTTCAACGAGAAGAGCACGGCGACGAAAAATTCGAGCGCGAGCCCCAAAATAAAGGCAAGGGATCGAAGCCTTTGAACCGTCCAACCCGTGCGGTATTTGTAGGCAAACACCAAGGCAACGCCCGCAAGGATGAGCAAGATCGAAGTGAGCTGGGAGGGCGAGAGGAAGGGGATAAAGGCACTTCCGCGCGGGTCGTCGCGAAGGTATTCGATCGCGAACCGCCACACGCCGTACACGATGAGGTAGATTTGGGGGATATAGCGGTTGTTCTTCTTCAACAGAAGATACACGAGCACGCCATAGAGAAGGAAGAGGAAGATGGATTCGTACAGCTGGGTGGGAAGGCGCATCTGCTTTACGCCGTCGATCCACATCGGGAGCCCGAACTTTTCGGAAGGGAGCCCATAACAGCACCCCGCCATAAGGCACCCGATCCGCCCGAACGCATGCGCGATAACGACGCTCGGCACCCCGCAACAGACGAAGTCCACGAAGAGACGAAGGTGGGTCCCGTCGCGAAAGACGAAGTGCCCGACGAGGAAGTACAGGAGGAAAAAGCACACGAGCCCGCCCGCGAGCCCGCCGAGGAAGGTCATTCCCCGCCATTCCCAAACGCCGCTCGCGACATAGTTATAGAAGCTCTGTACGAGCGTCGAAGCCGCAAAGCCGACCGCCACCGCCCCAACTGCCGTGAGGAGGAAGAAGTTGAACGCCTTTGCGGGCATCTTCTTTTTGTCGCAAAGAATGCGGACGGAGACGATCGCGGCGAACAGCCCTACGCAGAGCATGATATCGTAGAGATCGATCCCCCAAAAGAGCGTATCGGGAAACATATCTTCATTATAGGGCAAACGAAAGAACTTGTCAAGTAAACATTCCCTTTCAGCGAGAACAGAACCTTTCGCTTGACAAAATTTCACGGTTTTGTTACAATCAAGAAAAATCCATTCGGAGAAAAGTATGCTGCGCTTATTGCCCGAAAAAAAGGAATATCTTTGGGGCGGGGAAAAGCTCTCCTCCCGCTTCCATAAGGGGGAAGGAAGGATCGCCGAAACGTGGGAGCTCTCCGTGCATCAAGACGGGGAGAGCCATCTCGAAAGCGGCGAAACGCTCTCTTCCTATCTCGCCCGTAACCCTCGCGCCGTCCTTGCGGAGGGGGGAGAGCTTCCTATCCTCATCAAGTTCATTGATGCCGCGCTCGATCTTTCCGTGCAGGTGCACCCTTCCGACGAGTACGCCCGCGCCGTCGAACACGACAACGGAAAAACCGAACTTTGGTACGTCGTCGAGGCGGAAGAGGGGGCGGGCATCTATTGCGGCTTCAACCGCGATGTCTCCCGCGAAGAGTTTGTAAAGAGCGTTAAAAGGGGAACGGTCACCGAGCTTTTGAACTTCATCCCCGTCCGCGCGGGGGACGCTTACCTCGTCCGCGCGGGCACCGTGCATGCGATCTGCAAGGGTTGCCTCATCTGCGAGATTCAACAGAGCAGTAACGTCACCTACCGCATTTACGATTACAAGCGCAAGGATAAGGACGGCAACGAACGCCCCCTGCACCTTGCTCGCGCCCTCGATGTGATAAACTTTTCCGCCTTCCGAGATACCACGGGGAGAAAGGATCTTGTTCCCGTGAAAGGGGGAAGGATGCGTGTTCTCACCGAGCTTCCTCTCTTCCGCGTCCGCGAACTTACCTTAAAGGGAGCTTTCACGGAAAAAGCGAGCCCGTCGTTCGTTGCCCTCACCGTCGTCAAGGGGGAAGGAAAGGCGGACGGAAAAGAGTTTTGTGCGGGGGATACCTTCTTCGTTTCGCGCGGCGAAGCGTTTACTTTGGAAGGGGAAGCGACCGTTCTTCTCGCCGATAGCAACAAAAAGTACTATGCGGGGATCGACCTCGGCGGCACCTTCGTAAAGTGCGGTATCGTTTCGGAGGAGGGAAAGATCCTCAAAAAGGCGCAGTTCCCCACGGGGCGGGAACGCCCGTATACCGAAATCGCCGCCGACATGGCGAAGTGCGTGAAGGAGCTCGAAGAGGAGCTCGGCGTGCGGGTCTGCGCCGCGGGGGTCGGCTCCCCCGGTACGGTGGACAGCGAACACGGGGTCATCATCTACGCCAACAATATTCAATGGAAAAACGTCCCGCTCGCAAAAGCGGTGGAAGAGGAACTTCATGTTCCCGTCTTTTCCACCAACGACGCGAATGCCGCCGCGCTCGGGGAGTATTTCTCTGGCGGCGGGGCGGACTTTCAGGATATGCTCTTCATCACGCTCGGGACGGGCGTGGGCGGCGGCGTAGTCCTCGGCGGGAAGCTCTTCGAGGGCAACC
>CANPWF010000224.1 GCA_947581885.1 uncultured Clostridia bacterium | reverse complement strand
GGAGCCCGATCTTGGAGGGTACGCCGCGGAAATACCAAATGTGGGAGACGGGCGCGGCGAGCTCGATATGCCCCATGCGTTCCCTTCTCACCTTTGCCCGCGTGACTTCCACGCCGCACTTCTCGCAGACGATCCCCTTGTAGCGGATGCGCTTGTATTTGCCGCAGTGGCATTCCCAATCCTTCGTCGGCCCGAAGATCTTTTCGCAGAACAGGCCGTCCCGTTCGGGTTTTTGCGTGCGGTAGTTGATGGTCTCGGGTTTTGTCACTTCGCCGTACGACCATTCCCTGATCTTCTCGGGAGATGCAATGCTGATCTGAATGGAATTGAAATCGTTTAATTCGTACATATTTGCCTCCCTTTATTCCTTGTCGCCGTCGTCGTCCTCGTCGTCGCCGAAGAGATCGCCGAAGGACCCGTCGTCGTCGATATCCGAGAAATCGTCGTCGTCCGCCGACTCTTCGTCGGAGACGAAATCCTCGTCCTCGCCCGCTTCGTCGAACATGGAGCCGAACGCGTCGTCGTCCTCCTCGTCCTCGAAGCCGCCGAGGTCAAGCTCGGGAAGATCGGCGGCGGGAGCAGCTTCTCTCCTCTCGCCCTCGTCCCGTTCGTCGTCGTCGAATTCGCGGATGATGAGTTCTTCGCCCGTCTCGGTGAGCACTTTCACGTCGAGCGCGAGGGACTGCAACTCTTTCAAGAGCACCTTGAACGCCTCGGGGATCCCGGGCTCGGAGATGTTGTTCCCCTTCACGATGCTCTCATATGTTTTGACCCTGCCCACGATGTCGTCCGACTTCACGGTGAGGATCTCCTGCAAGATGTGCGCCGCGCCGTACGCTTCGAGTGCCCAGACTTCCATTTCGCCGAAACGCTGTCCGCCGAACTGCGCCTTGCCGCCGAGAGGCTGCTGCGTGACCATACTGTACGGGCCGATCGAACGGGCATGGATCTTGTCGTCCACGAGGTGGATGAGCTTGATCATGTACATGATCCCGATCGTGACCCTGTTTTCAAACGGTTCGCCCGTTCTGCCGTCAAACACCTGGAACTTGCCGTCCACCTTCCCTTCGGGGTTGAAGAGGTTGTTCTCGCGGAAGAGCTGTTCGATGTCCTTCTCCGTCGCGCCGTCAAAGACGGGCGTTGCGATCTTCCAGCCGAGCTGACGGCAAACGTAGCCCAAGTGCACTTCGAGCACCTGCCCGATGTTCATACGGGAAGGCACGCCCAAGGGGTTCAGAAGGATCTGCAAGGGGGTGCCGTCTGGAAGGAAGGGCATATCCGCCTGCGGAAGCACGCGGGAGATAACGCCCTTGTTGCCGTGGCGGCCCGCCATCTTGTCGCCGACCTGAATTTTGCGCTTCTGCGCGACGTAGACGCGCACCAATTTGTTGACCCCGGGCGAAAGTTCGTCTTTGTTTTCGCGGGTGAAGATCTTCACGTCCACGACGATGCCGCCCTCCCCGTGGGGAACGCGGAGGGACGTATCGCGCACCTCGCGCGATTTCTCGCCGAAGATGGCGCGGAGAAGCCGTTCCTCGGGGGTGAGTTCGGTCTCCCCTTTGGGGGTGACTTTGCCGACGAGAATGTCGCCGCTCTGCACCTCTGCGCCGATACGGACGATGCCGTCCTCGTCGAGATCTTTCAAAGCGTCGTCGCCGACGTTGGGGATATCCCTCGTGATCTCCTCTTCGCCGAGCTTGGTATCCCGCGCCTCCGTCTCGTGTTCCTCGATATGGATGGAAGTGAACACGTCGTCCTGCACGAGTTTTTCGGAGATGAGGATCGCGTCCTCGTAGTTATAGCCTTCCCATTCCATGAAGCCGACGAGGATGTTCTTACCGAGGGCGAGCTCGCCGTTGTTGGTGGAAGGCCCGTCCGCGATGATCTCGTCCTTTTCGACGCGGTCGCCCGTCGAGATGATGGGACGCTGGTTGAGGCAGGTGCCTTGGTTGGAACGCTCGAACTTCTTCAACGGATATTCCGTCTCGAAGCCCGAATCTTCGCGGATGACGATCTTGTCCGAAGAGACGGCGACCGCCGTGCCCGCTTCCTTCGCCCGCACGATAACGCCCGAGTCGCGGGCGATCGCAGCCTCGATGCCCGTTGCGACGATCGAGGGTTCGGTCGTGAGAAGGGGCACCGCCTGCCGCTGCATGTTGGAGCCCATGAGGGCGCGGTTGGTATCGTCGTTTTCGAGGAAGGGAATGAGCGCGGTCGCGACGGAGACGAGCTGTTTGGGGCTCACGTCCATGTAGTCGATGCGCTCGCGCGGCATCTCGGTGATGAGCTCTTTATAGCGGCAACCGACGCGCTCGTGCACGAATCTCCCCTCTTCGTCGAGGGGTTCGTTCGCCTGCGCGACGACGTAGCGGTCCTCTTCGTCCGCCGTAAGATAGTCGACATGGTCGGTGACGATGCCCGTCTCCTTGTCCACCTTGCGGTAGGGCGATTCGATGAAGCCGAACTCGTTGACCTTGGAGAAGGTCGCGAGCGACGAGATAAGACCGATGTTCTGACCTTCGGGGGTCTCGATCGGGCACATGCGCCCGTAGTGGGAGTGGTGCACGTCGCGCACTTCGAAGGTGGCGCGGTC
>CANPWF010000223.1 GCA_947581885.1 uncultured Clostridia bacterium | reverse complement strand
GAGCCGAAGGGTCGTCCGCCCTTGACGACCCTTCGAGTCGAACGGGTCACCGCAGTTTTAAGTCTAAGGTGATTCCTCGACGACGCTGTCCGACCGTAAAGAGCACGGTCGGACAGCTGCTCGGAACGACGTAATTATACAGTCCGCACACCTCAACCCCTATCGGCGCGGAAGGTCGCCGCGCCACTTCCCCCAGAGGGGGAAGCAAGGGAAGGGCGGAAACGGGCATATTCCAACGGGGACAGCGAGGAAAGAGAGAACTCTCCCCGTGCCGCGGTTGCGGCACGGGGAGATGTTTTTACGCGTTATTTGATATTCGTTTTTTGTTATTCATCGATCTTTAATCATTCTCTCCATTCTCAATTCTCAATTCTCAATTCTCAATTGTCCTTCTCACGGGCTTGGGCAAGCATGAGCTTGATGCGGTTCTCCTGATTGACGCGAGTGGCGGAAGGGTCGTAGTCGACGGGCACGATGTTCACGTTCGGGTACATCGTCTTGACGGTACGCGCCGCGCCCTTGCCCGCGATGTGGTTGGGCAGGCACCCGAAGGGCTGGGCGCAGACGATGTTCTCCACGCCCGTTTCGGCGAGGGCAGCCATCTCGGCGGGGATGAGCCATCCCTCCCCCATCTTCACGCCCTGATGGATGACTTTGTCGGCGCAGTGGCGGAGATGTTCGAAGTCGTGCATCCGTTCGAACCGCCCCTGTTTTTCCATCATGCGGTTGATTTTTTTCTGCTTTCCGTGAAGGATCCTGTACAAAAATGCGAATATGGGGGTGGAAAAACTTCGTTTCCCGTAGAACTTCGCGTCGTTGACGGTATTGACGATGCAGTACAAAAGGAAGTCCATCAAGGCGGGCACGACGGGTTCGCAGCCCTCGCTCCGAAGGAACTCTTCGAGGTGGGAATTGCCGAGCGGAGAGTATTTCACATAGATCTCTCCGACAATGCCGACCTTGATCTTCTTCTCCCCGGAGACGGGCACGGCGGCGAACGTATCGAGGATGAAGCGGACGTTCCGTTTGAGCTTTTTGAGCTTCCCGCGGGCGAGCTGTTCCTTCAAATGGCGAAGGCATGTTTCGCGGGCGTTCGCACTGTCCCCCTCGGTAAGTTCGTAAGGGACGGTCTGGTTGAAACAGGTCATGATGAGGTCGCCGTAAAAGACGGAGACCCCCAAATCGAGGGCGAGCGGAAGGGTGAGCGGGATGCCGCTGTCCTTTTCGAGCCCCGTAAAGTTGATGGAGATGACGGGCACCTGCGGGAACTCCGCCTTCAACGCCTTGCGGATGAGCGGGACGTAGTTGCTCGCACGGCAGCCGCCGCCCGACTGCGTGATGACGACGGCGGTGTGGTCGACATCGTATTTGCCGCTCTTCAACGCGTCGAGATACTGCCCGATGACGCAGAGCGCGGGGTAGCATGCGTCGTTATGGACGTGCTTCAACCCCTCGTCGACGACCTGCCTTCCCTCATTATGAAGAACTTCCATCTTGTACCCGCGCTTTGCAAAGACAGGCACGAGCAGGTCGAAATGGTACGGAAGCATATCGGGCACGAGCAGGGTATAGCTCGCCTTCATCTCTTCGCGGAAGCGGGGATATTGATCGCGGAAATCGACGACTTCGCTCATTCTTCCCTCCTTTTCTGCTCCTCGATGGCGGCGAGCATGGAACGAAGCCTTATTTTCACCACGCCCAAGTTGTTGATCTCGTCGATCTTGATCTGCGTATACAGTTTGCCGCGGCTCTCCAAAATGGTGCGCACTTCGTCGGTGGTGATCGCGTCGATCCCGCACCCGAAGGAGACGAGCTGGACGAGGTCCATATCCTTCCTGCGGGAGACGAACTCGGCGGCACGGTACAGCCGCGCATGGTACGTCCACTGGTTGAGAACGTTGACCTGCACGAAATTCCCCTCTTCGAACACCGCGTCCTCGGAGAGAACGGCGAGCCCCAACGAACACAGGAGTTTATGGATACCGTGGTTGATCTCGGGGTCGACATGGTAGGGTCTGCCCGCGAGCACAATGACGTGTTTGCCCGTGCGCTCCGCCTCGGCGAGGATCTTCTGCCCTTCGGAAACGACATCCGCATGGAAGGTTTGCATCGCTTCGAGCCCCGCGCGGAACGCCCTTCTCACGAGCGGAAGGGAAATTTTGTACTTGGAAAGGGCGCGATGCAGGGCGTGCACCGTCGTCTTTTCGCTGTTCGGGTCGAGGTAGGGCATGATGAAGTTCTCGGAATGTAACCGTTCGTTGTTGGCTTTCAGAAGTTCGGGATAGTAGGCGACGACGGGACAATTGTAGTGGTTGATACTGTCGTGTTCGTCTAAATTATAGCTCTCGCAGGGGTAGAAGATGAAATCGACCCCTTGATCCAAAAGGCTCTCGATATGCCCGTGCAGGAGCTTTGCGGGATAGCAAGCCGTGTCGCTCGCGACGGTATGCTGCCCCTTGAAATAGAGGGAGCGGGAACTCTTTTCGGAGAGCACGACTTCGAAGCCGCACGTCTCGAAGAAAGTCGTCCAGAGCGGGAGCTGTTCGAACATGACGAGCTGAACGGGAAGCCCCACCCTTGCCTTGGGCGAAGGGACCCCTTC
>CANPWF010000222.1 GCA_947581885.1 uncultured Clostridia bacterium | reverse complement strand
GTGACCCAAAGAAAGCACAATTTAAGGGATATGCAACTTTATAGAGAAGATATCGTCGCCCAAATGAAAAAGAAATTCGGATAAGGCGAAAATACGTTATGATAGATTGAAACGCGAAAGGGTATAGAGATGTTTTGTATTAAATCTTTGTGCGATTTTTCTATATAGAAAAACAGCGGGGAAATTTCCTCGCTGTTTTCGTGACTCGCCCAAAGGTGTATTCCGATAACAAATTAAGTTTTTCTTGATTCCCTATGGAATACACCCATAAGGCGTGCTTTTTCTTTTTTCCCTTACACGGGGACGACGTTGACAGCACGGAGCTTGCCACTGTCTTTGGGGTCGGGTTCGGTCTCGAACGTGACCTTCTGCCCTTCCTTCAACGTGCGGAAGCCTTCCGTCTGAATTGCGGAGAAATGCACGAAGATGTCGTCTCCCCCCTCATCGTTGGAAATGAAACCGTAGCCCTTTCCGTCGTTGAACCATTTTACAGTTCCGTTCACAATATTACCTCCTATGTTTCGGACAAGGCTTACGTTAATTCGTCGCACCTTCCGATACCATTTAACATTATAGCGACTTCCCCTCGCCTTGTCAATAGCTGAAAGAAAAATTTTTCATTTTTTTAAGAAACGCTCCAAAAGCCCGACGGAGTTGGAAGCAAACTTCTGTTGGTCCTCCGGCGAGAGCGGTTTATAGTTCATGAGAGCGAGCAGGAAGATCTGTTCCGCCGCAAGATTTTTCGCCTCTTCGTCGGCATCTTTCAGGGCTTCGACGGCGGGATTGTTGAGGTTGACGACGAGCGTCATGTCCTCGGGCATTTCGCCCATGCGGTAGAAGCTGTTCATCTCGGACATGCGGCGCATGAACTCCGCAACGTTGATGACGGCGGGAACGGAAGCGTCTTTCAACCGTTCGCATTTTACCTTGATCTTGCGCTCGGAAAGAACGTCCTCGAAGATCTTCTTCACCGATTCGTCCTCGCCGCCCTCCTCTTTGAGAACGCCCGCAACATCCGAGTCGATACGCAAAAACCGCACCCGTGTGGGGTTTTTGTACTCGATATAGCTGATGAAATGGGGATCGATGAACGTATCGCAGTGGATCGCGTCCAGCCCCGCGTCCTTGAACATTTTAACGTATTGCGCCTGTTTCGTCTCGTCCGAAACATAGTAGACGGGCTGCGGTTCGGTGCCGTTCTTCGCGTCCTCTTCCTTGACCTCTTCGCCGAAGAAACTTTCAAGCGGACGGTATTCCCCCGCCAAATTCTTGTAGATGATGATATCCTTGACCTTCTTGTAGAAGTCGTCGTCCTTCACGCAGCCGAACTTGATGAAGGTCGAAAGATCCGCCCAACAACTTTCGTACTTTTCCCTGTCGTTCCGATACAGGGCGCACAGCTTGTCGGCGACTTTCTTGGTGATGTGCTTGGCGATCTTTTGCACCTGCGCGTCGTTTTGCAGGAAGGAACGGGAGACGTTGAGCGGGATATCGGGGCAGTCGATCACGCCGTTCAAGAGCATCAAAAACTCGGGGATGACTTCCTTGATGTTGTCCGCAATATACACCTGATTGCAGTACAGTTTTACCTTCCCGCGCTCGAGCTCGACCTGCTTTCTTACCTTCGGGAAGTACAGGATCCCCTTTACTCGGAAGGGATAATCCATGTTGAGATGGATCCAGAAGAGAGGTTCGTTGTAGTCCGCAAACGTATCGCGGTAGAAGGTTTTATACTCCTCCTCGGTGCATTCCTTGGGATCCTTCGCATACAGCGGAACGGGCGTGTTGACGGGTTTGTTCTCTTCCCCTTCCTTGGGATTCAAGAAGATCTCATAAGGCATGAAGGAACAATACTTGTTGAGAAGGGTGCGGATGGTGCTCTCCGACAAAAATTCCTTCTCTTCTGCCGCGATGTGCATCACGATCTTGGTGCCGCGGGTAGATTTATCGCAATCGCCGATGGAGTAAGTGCTGTTGCCGTCCGAACTCCAATGCACCCCTTGGCTTCCATCTTTATAGGATTTGGTGAAGATCTCGATATAGTCGGAGACCATATAGGCGGAATAAAATCCGAGACCGAAATGCCCGATGATCCCGTCGCCGCCCGCTTTCTCGTACTTGTTGACGAAGTCCGCCGCACCCGAAAAGGCGATCTGCGTGATGTATGTTTCGACCTCTTCTTCCGTCATCCCGATGCCGTTGTCCTCGACGGTGAGCGTTTTCTCCTTGCTGTCCGTCGTGACGGTGATCTTGTAGGGCTCTTCCTCTTTCGCCTCGCCGAGCGAGACGAGCTTTTTGAGCTTGGTGATCGCGTCCGACGCGTTCGCCACGATCTCGCGGAGGAAGATGTCCTTCTCCGAATACAGCCACTTCTTGATGATCGGCATCATGTTTTCGCTTGAAATCCGAATATTGCCCTGTTTTTCCATGTTGTACTCCTTTGTCTTTGTATTATTTATAAACCCTTTCCGCCCCTCCGAAACCCATTGAAGAAGATTTGTAAAAATTTTGTACGAGAACAACCTTAAAGTCCTTGCCCCACTTATGGAACAAGCTGCACTCCTTGGCTCCCCCTCGAGGGGGAGCTGTCACGGCTGCCCTTGCCGTGACTGAGGGGGTGTCATCAATTCGTTATTCGTTA
>CANPWF010000221.1 GCA_947581885.1 uncultured Clostridia bacterium | reverse complement strand
TACTTCTTCCGTCTTTCGAAATACGCCCCCCGCATTCGTCAACTCTATAAGGACAACCCCACCTTTTTGCAGCCCGTCTCCCGCATGAACGAGATGGTGAACAACTTCCTCGACGCGGGGCTGCAAGACCTGTGCGTCTCCCGCACGACGGTGAAGTGGGGGGTGCCCCTTCCCTTCGACGAAAAGCACTGCGCATACGTCTGGATCGACGCGCTCTCCAACTATATCTCCGCGCTCGGGTACCTTTCGGACAACGATTCGCTCTTCAAAAAGTTTTGGCCCGCGGAACTGCATATGGTGGGGAAGGAGATCGTCCGCTTCCATGCGATCGTATGGCCCGCCATTTTGATGGCACTCGGGCTCCCCGTTCCCAAGCAGGTGTACGGGCACGGGTGGCTGCTCATCGGCGGGGAAAAGCTCTCCAAATCCAAGGAGCGTACCCGCCCCGAACTCACCGACCCCTACGAACTCGTCAAGCGGTACGGCGCGGACGCGGTGCGGTACTATCTTCTCCGTGAAATTCCCTTCGGTTCGGATGGGGAATATACGACCGAACGCTTCCTTCTCCGCGTGAATGCCGACCTTGCGAACGACCTCGGCAATCTCGTCTCGCGGACGCAGGCGATGATTGTGCAGAACTTCGGGTGCGTTCCACCGCGGGGGAAGAGCGAGGGACCCGACGAGGAGATCGAAGCTCTCTGCAATGCCCTCGGGGAAAAGGTGGAGCGGGCGATGAACGCCCTCAACGCGCCCGACGCGCTCGCGAGCATCTTCTCCCTCGTCTCCCGCGCGAACAAATATATCGACGAGACGATGCCTTGGGCTCTCGCGAAAGACCCTTCCAAGCGGGAACGGCTGGGCACCGCTTTATATCATCTTGCCGAGGCGGTGCGCGTCGCCGCCGTCGCGCTCAAACCCTTCCTCACCCGCGCCCCCCTCGCGATCTTAAAAAGTTTCCGCCGCGAGAACGACGGGTTCGAAGAGCTGACATTCGGGCTGTTGAAGGAAGGGGACCCCGTCGAAAAGCTGCCGCCCCTCTTCCCGCGCATCGATATCAAGAAGGAACTTGCCGAAGTGGAAAAACTCATCGAGGCGAAAAACAAGGCACCCATGTCCGCGTCCGAAGGGGAAAACGGCGGACATGGTGAGGGGAAAGCGCAAGTCGGTATCGACGATTTCGCGCGGCTCGAATTCAAGGTCGGCGAGGTCATCGCGTGCGAGCGCGTTCCGAAGAGCGAAAAACTTCTCCACGAGACGGTGAAGGTGGGCGAGGAGATCCGCTCCGTCGTCTCGGGCATCGCGAAGTTCTACACGCCCGAGGAGATGGTGGGCAAGAAGGTCGTCCTCGTCACCAACTTGAAGCCCGCGAAACTTTGCGGCGTGCTCTCCGAAGGCATGATCCTGTGCGCCGAGGACGGCGAGGGGCGGCTCTCCCTCGTCTCCCCCGAGCGCGAAGTATCGAGCGGAGCGACGGTGCGATGATCGACGTTCACGCCCATTTTGCAGGAGAAAATTACAAATTTCCCGCCGAATGGGAGCAAATTTTGGGGATGGGGGTGCAAAAAGTCATCCTCGCTGCGGATACCGTCGAGCACGCGAAATGGCACAGGGGCTTCTGCAAAGAGCACGGCGGCGCGTACTTCACCGTGGGGGTGCACCCCTCCGAACTGCAAGGCTTCGGAAATCAAGCGGTGGAGACGATGGAAGAGATGGCGGCGGATAAAACCTGCGTCGCCGTGGGGGAGATCGGGCTCGATTACCACTACCCCGATACCGATAAGCCTTCGCAACAAAGAGCGTTCGGATTGCAACTTGAAATGGCGGAACGGCTTTCCCTTCCCGTACAAATTCACTCGCGGGACGCTTGCGCCGATACGCTCGCCATCTTGCGGGAACATTACGGGAAACTTCCGCACGGGTTTTTGATGCACTGCTATTCGTACGGGGCGGAAAACCTTCCCGACTTTCTCGAACTCGGAGGATATTTTTCCTTCGGCGGGGTGGTGTGCTTCAAGAACGCCCGCCGCGCCGTCGAGGCGGTGCAAGCGTGCCCCATGGAGAAGATCCTCTCCGAGACGGACAGCCCCTACCTTTCCCCCTTCCGTGGGGAGAAAAATTCCCCCCAAAATATCCCCGTCATCGTCGAAAAGTTGGCGGAGATCAAGGGCGTTTCCCTCTTTGAAATGATGGAAGCGATCCGAAAGAACGCAAAGCGGCTCTTTCCCAAACTCTCATGAAAGACACCTACACCTATCAAATCGGAAACAATTTGTATATCAACCTCACCAACCGCTGCTCCAACCGCTGCATTTTCTGCGTGCGCGACGGAAAGGAGACGTACGAGGGCTATTCGCTTTGGCTCAAAGGGAAGGAACCGTCCGTTTCAATGATCGAAGAGGAGATCGGCGACCCCAAAAAATTCCACGAGATCGTATTTTGCGGTTTCGGGGAACCCACCGAACGGCTTGATGAAATGCTCGCAATTTGCGACTATGTCCACGCGGGCGGCGGAAAGACGAGGCTGAACACCAACGGGCATGGGTCCCTTCTCAACAAAAAGGATATCGCGCCTATGCTTGTGGGCAAGCTCGACGGGATCAACGTCTCCCTCAACGCCCCCACGCGGGAGGAGTACGAGGCGTTGTGCC
>CANPWF010000220.1 GCA_947581885.1 uncultured Clostridia bacterium | reverse complement strand
GTGTATTCGCATATCACTCACCTCTTCGCCCTTCTGAAAATGGCAAAGGAGCGCGGGGTACAAGAGACGTACGTGCACGGGTTCATGGACGGGAGAGACGTTTCCCCCACCTCGGGCGTGGAGTATGTGAAGGAACTTCTCGCCTATATGAAGGAGCTCGGCTACGGCAAGCTCGCCTCCCTCTCGGGCAGATACTATTCGATGGACCGCGACAACAATTGGGATCGGGAAGAGAAGTCCTACGATATGCTCACGCTCGGCGTTGGCATTCATGAGGAGGACCCCGTCGCCGCGCTCGAACATTCCTACCAAAACGGCGTGACCGATGAGTTCGTCCTGCCCACCAACATCTGCGAGAACGGCAAGCCCGTCGCGCTCGTCGGGGAGGGCGATTCGATCATCTTCTTCAACTTCCGTCCCGATCGGGCACGCGAGATCACGCGGGCGTTTTCGCAGGAAGAATTCGTCGTTCCCAAGGGCACGGCATTCGAGAGAAAGACGGGATTTCTGCACCCTGTATACGTGTGCTTCACCGTGTACGACGCGGAGTTCGAGGGCGTGGAGATCGCCTTCCCCAAACAGAGCCTTGCAAATACCCTCGGGGAATACCTCGCCAAGATGGGGAAGAAACAGCTCCGCATCGCCGAGACGGAGAAGTACGCCCACGTCACTTTCTTCTTCAACGGCGGCATCGAACAACCCAACGAGAACGAAGTGCGGGTGCTTATCAACTCCCCCAAAGTCGCTACATACGACTTACAGCCCGAGATGTCCGCGCCCGAAGTCACCGAACGCGCCGTAAAAGAGCTCGCCTCGGGCGAATACGACGCGATGATCTTAAACTTCGCCAACTGCGACATGGTGGGGCATACGGGCGTGATCCCCGCGGCGGTCAAGGCGGTGCACACGGTGGACGAATGCGTGAAGAAGGTCGTCGATCAAATCTTGTCGATGGGCGGGAGCGTCCTTCTCACCGCCGATCACGGCAACGCCGATAAGATGCTCGATTCCGACGGTTCGCCCTTCACCGCGCACACCACCAACCCCGTGCCCGTCGTTTTGATTTCGGAGAAGTTCAGGAACGTGAAACTGCGGACGGACGGCATCCTCGCCGACCTCGCCCCCACCCTCCTCGAAGTGATGGGACTGCCCATCCCTCCCGAGATGACGGGAAAGAGCTTGATCGTAAAATAAGGATCCGAATGATGATAGAAAACCGCCGCCGAGGGCACTTGCCCTCGGCGGCGTACTTTACGGTTTATTTCTTTCCTACCGAAAATTCAATCGGATTATTTCGTCTCGGCGGGTTCCTCTTCGGCAGTCGCATTTTCTGCGGTCGTTTCGGCGTTCGCCTCTTCGGTCCCCTCTGCGGCAGTCCCTTCGGCGGCGGGAAGTTCGGCTCTCTTCGCTTTTCCCTTTTCCACCAACATGATAACGTACGAATCGGTGTTCACCTCGATGATGTTGAAGGAGTAGATGACGATGGGGATCAAGAGAAGCACCGCGAGGATGGGGTTCAAAAAGACCAGCCCGACGGCGATCACAGCATCGATCAAGAGGATGATCGCGATCACGGCAAGGTGCATGAATACGTTCTTCGTCGTGAGTACGTCTTTGAGTTTCAAGTCGCCGTCGCGGTGCACGATCCACGAGGAGAGAAGGGACAGCACGCCGAGAAGGCACAAGCTGCCGATCACGACGAGGATCGCATACAGGTGGATGAAGGAGAAGATGACGATCGAGAGCGCGATGACGAGGGTCTGCGCCACGGGGACGACGAAGCGGGCGAGCAAAAACTTCTTAAAGCCCTTCTTGGCGGAGCGGTGACGCACCAACGCGCCCGTCGCAAAGTTCGCGAGCAACAACCCGATAAAGAAGAAGACCGCGGCGAGGATGACATCGAGCAGAAGGCGGTTGACGAAGGCAGAGAGCACCGCGCCGAGCTTTTCGTCGAAGCCCTCGACGGAGACTTTGAGCGTTTCGAGGAAGCCTTTGAGGGTCCCGCTGATCCAACGCGTTTCGAGGACCTGACGGAGCACGGAGAAGAAGTTCGCGCTCCAATCGATCTGCCCGTAGGCGTAGGCGAGGTAGTCGGCGACGGAGGCGGAGGAGAAATCCACCGAGGTCTGCAAGAGTTCCGCCATGTTCCGAATGAGCGAAACGAGGTTGTTCCCCACCGCCGTCACAAGCCCGAACAGCATGAGCAGGAGAAAGAGATACACGATGCCCATCGCCACGAACAGGTAAACGAGGTTTTTGAAAAAGTTCTTCAATGCGGTCTTGATCATACTGTTATTGTATCAGCCCGCGCCCCGATTGTCAAGGAATTGCAGGGCGGAATTGTGCTCGCCACACTTTTTGTCCCCCCGCTTCCCCCTCTGGGGGAAGTGTCCCGCAGGGACGAAGGGGGTTGAGCGTACGGACCCCCACCTCATCCTGCCCGACCGAAGGGCGCACGAGCCGCAAGGCGAAGTAACGCAGTGAAGGGATCTCGCCCAATTCCATACGTACATGTCCGTTGGGAGCCGTGCGAGATTTCTCGACTGCGCTCGAAATGAGGTGCAGGGTGGGAGCCGAGAGAAGGAGAGGCAAGGGGCGGCGGAGATCAACGCGGACGTGATCCTGCTGGCCAAGAATGTGGACGGCGTATACTCCG
>CANPWF010000219.1 GCA_947581885.1 uncultured Clostridia bacterium | reverse complement strand
TCGGCTACGGCGGACTCGACCATGTGCTCGCTTCGGGCGAGGATGTGAACGTGCTCGTGCTCGACACCGAAGTGTACTCCAACACGGGCGGGCAGGCTTCGAAGTCCACCCCCATCGGCGCGGTGGCGAAGTTCGCTTCCTCGGGCAAGCGCGTCAAGAAGAAGGACCTCGGCATGATCGCGGCAAGCTACGGCTATGTGTACGTTGCGCAGTGCGCGATGGGTGCGGATAAGGGTCAACTCGTGAAAGCGTTGAAGGAAGCCGAAGCATATCACGGTCCTTCCCTCATCATCTGCTACGCGCCTTGCATCAACCACGGCATCAACATGACAAAGTCGCAATCCGAAGAGAAGAACGCGGTCGACTGCGGATATTGGCAGCTCTATCGCTACAATCCCGAACTCGCGAAGAAGGGCGAGAATCCCTTCACCCTCGATTCGAAGGATCCGACGGGCGACTATCAGGCATTCATCTTGGGCGAAACGCGGTACGCTTCCCTCAAAAAGACGCAGCCCGCCGTCGCCGAAGAACTCTTCAAAAAGACGGAAGAGAGCTCGAAAGAACGGCTCGCCGGCTACAAGAAGATGGCAGGAAGAGAATAACGGTGTTCGAAAAAAGAACGGTCGGTTCGGCCGTTCTTTTTTTGTGTCCTTTTGATTTTTCCGACCCCATGTGCGCATTTTCGGAAATTTTATAAGAAAAATCCATCTCCCGTTTTCTGTTATTCCGTTCGGAAAGAGAACTTTTTTCGCGCCGCTTCTTGCCATTTGAAAAGCGTCGTGCTATAATAATTGCGAAAAAATTCGAGGCGAACTATGAAACATCGCTCTATCCTCTGTGTCCTCTCCCTTCTCCTCTCTTTCACCCTCCTCTTGGGCGGGTGTGCGGGGATCAAGGCACCCGACGACGGCTCTTCCGAAACAGAGCCGACTCCTCAACAGCCCGCGCCCGAGGGGGCCCTTCCCCCCAATGACGACGATCCGCGCAAAGTCGTCGTGCTCGAAGATACGAGCGACGTGCTCGTCAACCCCGGCAAGGGGTTCATGCACTACGGCGACACGGAGTACGAGCGAACGAAGGAGCTCATGCCCCTCATCGGCACGGGCTATCACCGCTTCAATTGGTGCGACCTCGTCGACGAAAACGGGCAGTACGATTTCACGAAGATCCACGATTGGATGCACACCTACAACAAGTTTGGCCGCCCGTTCGGCTTCGGCGTGATGGCGGTGAACACCTCTTCCTCCAAAGAGTACATTACGCCCAAGTTCGTTTTCGATAACGGGGCGAAGTTCTTCATCCATACCGAAGGCGACAACACGCAATATATCCCCGATTGGCGGGACCCCGTTTTCCTGCAAGAGGTCGAACGGCTCGCTACAGAGCTCGGGAAGGAGTTCAACGGCGACAGGAATATCTCCTTCGTTGAGATCCTTTCCTACGGAAATTGGGGGGAATAGCACCTGTTCGGCATCGAGACGGGCGACCCCGATTACAGGAAAAATCAGAGCATTTCGTCCGAATTTTTCCGCGATCACTACGCGAAGCCCTACCTCGAAGCCTTCCCCGATACCGTTCTCTACAACCCTTGGGGGACGGAGGAATTCGACGAGGTGTATTTGGAACTCGCGGACGAGGGCATCGCGCTAAGAAGGGACGGCATCGTGAAGTACACCAACGGGCTCGATACGCTCGCCGCGACGTACGGGAAACTCCCCACCGCTTTCGAGTTCGCCGAGAACTACGAAAAGTATAAGGGCGGGCACGAAGAGTATTTCAACGAACGCTTGGAAGAGGCGATCGCGATCGCCAAGCCCTCCTATCTCGAATTCGATCCCGATTGGTACGCGGATAACGAGGACTACGCGAAGGAGCTCGCCAACCGTCTCGGGTACTATTTCCGCTTCAAACAGGCAAAATTCAGCGAAAAGATCCGCTTGGGCGAGGAAACGACGGTGACGCTCTCCTTCCGCAACGACGGCATCGCCCCCATCTATGAGCCGTGCGAGGTGTATTTGGGGTTGCTCGACGAAAGCGGGACCCTCGTGAAGAAGTTCAAAACGGATATCGACCCCAAAGATTGGATGCCCGACGTGCTCGCGGAAGAAAATGTGAAAGTGACGTTTTCGGGCGTGGATAAGGGGACGTATTGGCTCGCCGTGGGGCTGTACCGCGAAGAGACCGACGAGGCACCCACCTATTTGCTCGGCAGCAAAAATCTATTGAACAGCGGCGCGTGGTACGCCTTCGGACAGACGACGGTGGAATGAAAACGGGGCTTGTGCCCCTCTCCCGCTTCCCCATTTTTAGAATGCGCCCGCTCGCGCTCTTCTCTCGCTTCCCCCTTGGGGAAGTAGCGTGAAGGCGGGGAGCGTACTCCTCTCTTGCTCCCCCCCCTTGGGGGAAGTGGCGCGGCGACCTTCCGCGCCGAAAGGGGTTGAATGTACGGGAGAGTATAAAATTACGTCATGTCGAGCCGAATAGTCGCCGCTCGTAATAGGCGGCGAGTATTCGAGTCGAGACATCGCCTTAGACTTATGTCTTAAAACTGCGGTGACCCGTTCGACACGCCGCAAAGGCAGCGGCAGCTCAGGGTGACGTAATCATACAGTTGCGTACAGTCACACCCCCTCAGTCACGCCAAGGGCGGCGTGACAGCTTTCTCGGGCGGGTCGATTCCCGCCCTCGGTCACCGTTC
>CANPWF010000218.1 GCA_947581885.1 uncultured Clostridia bacterium | reverse complement strand
CATGCAGCCGGAAGAGGGGGCGGAAGTCCTCCGCATCGAACTCCATACAGCCGTTCTGCATCCCTTTTTGTTTGGCGGCGAACTCCTTCAAAGCGGTGTAGTGGGTCGTCACAACGCCGCGGCAGCCCTTCTTTTGAAGGGAGAGAAGCACCGCCCGCGCGATCGCCTGTCCCTCTTCGGGATCGGTGCCGCCGCCCGGCTCGTCGATGAGCACGAGGGAGCCCTTCCCCGCATGTTCCAAGATCTCCTTGATATTGAGGATATGGGAAGAGAAGGTGGAAAGGTTCTCCTCGATGGATTGGCTGTCCCCCACGTCGCAATACACGCCGTCGAAGATGGCGAGGCGGGTGCCCTCGGCGGCGGGGACGAACAGCCCGCACGCCGCCATGAGGGAAAACAGACCCACCATTTTGAGGGTGACCGTCTTTCCCCCCGTATTCGCCCCGCTGATGAGGAGGAAATCGTACTCTTCCCCTACCTCGACGGAGACGGGCACCGCCGTCTTTCGATCGAGAAGGGGGTGCCTGCCCTTTCTGATCTCCACGATCCCTTTGCCGTTGACGGAAGGGCGGGAACAGCCCGTCTTGTAGCCGTATTCCGCGCGGGCGAACACCATATCCGCCTCTTCGAGGATATTTTTGTCCTCTTCGAGGGCAGAACGAAGGGAGCCCACCGAGGCGGAAAGTTCTTTCAGAATGCGTTCCTCTTCCTCCCGTTCGTCGAGGGTGAGGTCGCGCAGTTCATTGTTCATTTCAAGGGCCTCTTCGGGCTCGATGAACACGGTGGCGCCCGTCTGCGAGCGGTCGTGCACGAAGCCCTTCACGCTCCGCTTGTACTCCGCCTTGACGGGAAGCACGTACCGATCTCCGCGCATGGTGACGATACCGTCCTGCAAAAACTTGCGCTCGTCCCCCGAAAGGTACTGCAAGAGGCGGGCGCGGATGCGTTCCCCGAGCAGCCTCTTCTCTTTTCGGATATTATATAGTTTTTCGCTCGCCGTATCCGCGATCTCGGTGTCGCTCACGATCTTCGAGCGGATGTCCTCTTCGAGATTTTCGTCGAAGAGAAGGCGGGACGTAAGTTCCTTCATGAGGACGATGCGATCGTCCGAGCACCCGTGCACGGCGCGAAAACAGATCCTTGCGGAGGAGAGAAGAGAGCAGACGGCTCGAAGTTCCGCACAGGAGAGCGCGGCACCCTTCTCCGCCCGTTCGAGTTCGTCACCGAGCGGGGGGAAGCTCTGCACGCCGCCCGCCCCGAGTTCGAAGAGGAGCAAGTTCGCCTCGTCGGTGAAGCGGAGCCTTCTCTCCGCCTCCTCTTTCTCCGTGGCGGGAAGAAGGGCAAGCAGCCTTTCCGCACCCCCTTCGAGGGCGCAGTACGCCGCCGCGGAAGAGAGAATTTTATCGAGTTCCAATCGAAGAGAGTGGTTGTTCAAAGCATGCTCCTTTCCGCATGGCCTTTGGTGCGGGGAGAGAGTTCTTGCCCGAGCGGCGTTGTATCGAAGATAGGGGACGCTCCCCCTTCTCCCTTCAAGGGAGCGCAGTTATACACTTCGAATCGGCAGCCGTTAAAAGAATATCTTCGGAGCGGGAATGCCCTTCCTTCGCCGTCCTTCAACGTATACAGCCCCCGCCGATCGCAAGTTTTGCAGTTCTTTTCGAAGGGGCAGAAGCCGAGGTCCATCACCTTCACACCCCCTTCCGCGAGCGCGAAACTCCCCTTTTCCGCAAGTTCGGCTTGCTCTTCTTTGTTGAGTTCCTTGGAGAGTGCGAAATATTTCGCCCCCTTCTTTACCCCCTCGACGGCGAAGGAATTGGTGAGGTTGAAGCCCGTGCCCGCGAACAGCTCCACGCCGTATTTTTTTGCGAGCGCGAGCCCGTAATACCCCTCGCAATAGATGCCGCGAAAGTCCTTGAAATGGGGCGAAACGAGGGCTTCGTCCGCCTTGGTGAAGAGGGGCGGAAGATACAAAAACGCGTCCTGCATATTTGTCGGGAGCGCGGAATAGTCCCGCGGTTTATAGATGAAAATGCCGTCCTTCTGTTTCGTCTCCCCCATCTCCACGCACCCGTAATTTTCGCATTTTTGCAGGATGGGGTGGGAAATTTCCCGTTCGGGCAGGATTTCCCTTGCGGGAACAAGGGCGCGGACGAGGATATCGTAGAACGCTCTTCGGAAGGCGTTCAGCCCCGATTTCGGCACGAATGCATTCTCCGTCTCTACTTCAATATGGACTTGAACGGGCAGCCCGTCCGTCCGCAAAAAGCAGTTTTGTATCTCCTCTTCGGAGAGCGGGGCATTCTTCGCGGGGGCGACAACGTCCCCTTCGGATACGACCCCTTCCGCGGCGGCGTACAGCCTTTCCCCCGCCTTCACCCGCACAAACACGGAGACGGGACGAAGTTTTACGGGGGCTACGGAACGCTTTGCGGCGTTCGTATCCGTCGTGATCCGCACCTCGTCGCCCGCCTTCAAAGGGAAAGTAGAGGAGAGCGTAAATCCCCCCTTCCTTTTCTCGCGGAACACCGCGCCGCCCACTTCTTTCCCGCCGCGCAGGATCTTGAACGCGTCCCCTTTCTCCGCATTTCCCGTGCAGAAGGGAACGCCGCCCGAAAATTCCACCTTCCCCACCCGTTCGCCGATGTGCCCCTGCACGTTGCGGGAGAGGAACTTTTCCTGCCCGAAGGCGAGCCCGCGCG
>CANPWF010000217.1 GCA_947581885.1 uncultured Clostridia bacterium | reverse complement strand
CTCTTCAAACTCTCGAAGAACCCCGAGATCACCATCGAGATGAACCCCGGCACGGTGAGCGAAAGCAAGATCGCGACCTACAAACGGGCGGGCATCGACCGCTTCTCCATCGGGTTGCAGACGGCGATCGACGGGCAGCTTCAGGAGCTCGGGCGCATCCACACCGCCCGCGAATATCTCTACTGCACTTCCCTTTTGAGGGGGGAGAACTTCTCGGCGGATGTGATGCTCGGTCTCCGCGGACAGACGCAAGAGGACGTAAGAAAGACCATCGAACTCGCCGCGGGGAGCGGGGCGAAGCACATCTCGATGTACGCCTTACAGCCCGAGGACGGCACTCCCATCTACACGCAGTACCTGAACGGCGAACTGCCCGACGAGGACGAGGTCGCCTCGCTCTATGAATTCGGGTGGAAACTTCTCGAAGAGAAGGGGTATCATCGCTACGAGGTGAGCAACTTCGCCCAAAAGGGATACGAGAGCCGCCACAACCTCAACTATTGGCGAAGGGGGGAATACATCGGCTTCGGCGTTTCGGCGAGCTCCTTCTTCTTCGGCAGAAGATTTACGAACACCTTCGACCTCGACGAATATATGAAGTGCGTGCTCTCGGGCTTCCCGCCCGTCATCGAGAACGAGGAAGTTACCGAGGACGACGCGAAATTCGAGGCGGTGATGCTATCTCTTCGCACGGCGGAAGGGCTCTCTTTTGCGAAGTACAAACAGAATTTCGGTGCCGATTGGCGGGAAGATTTCAAAGAGGCATACGAAAAGACGAAGGACTATCTCGAAACGGAAGGGGACGTCACCCGGATCAAACCCGAATACCTCTTCGTGCAGAATAAGATTTTGATCGAATACGCGAACTAAAAAACGCAATATGGGGTCAAAAAAAACGGGCAGGACAATGAAGTCCCGCCCGATTTTCGTATCCCGTTATACCGTTTCCAAGTTGATGAGCGAGGAGTTGCCGCTCTTGCCGTTGGGAGTGCCGCCGGTGATGACGATCACGTCGCCGCGCTTCACGATCCCGCTCTCGAGGGCGGCGCGTTTGGCGAAGTGGAACAGAACGTCCACCGAGAAATATTCTTCGGAGAGCATCGGGAACACCCCCCAAGAGAGGGCAAGTTTCCGATAGCTCTTCTCGTCCGTCGTCATGCCGATGATGTCGATATTGGGGCGGAAGCGGGAGACCATCTTCGCCGTCCCGCCCGTCCTCGTGCAGACGACGATCGCCTTCGCCTTTACGTCGTGCGCGAGCAGGCACGCCGAGTGCGAGAGCGCGTCCGAGAGTCCGCGGATGAGATATTTATCCTGTTCGACGTATTGAATGTACTCCGTCTTTTGTTCCGCCTGCCTTGCAATCTTCGCCATGGCGGCGACCGCCTGCACGGGGTATTCGCCCGCCGCCGTCTCGCCCGAGAGCATGATGGCGGAAGAACCGTCGTACACGGCGTTGGCAACGTCGGAAATTTCGGCACGGGTGGGGCGGGGCTGATGGATCATCGATTCGAGCATTTCCGTTGCGGTGATGCACCGCTTTCCCGCGATACGGCACGCGCTGATGATAGACTTCTGAATATCGGGAAGTTCCTCGTAGGGGATCTCCACGCCCATGTCTCCTCGCCCGATCATGATGCCGTCCGAGACCTGCAAGATCTCGTCGAGGTTATTCACGCCCGCTCTGTTCTCGATCTTGGCGATGAGGTCGATATCCGTGGAGCCGTGCTCTTTGAGGAAGTTCCTCACGTCGATGATATCCTGCGCCTTGGAGACGAACGAGCACGCCACAAAGTCCACCTGCTGTTCGATTCCGAAGAGAAGGTCCTCTTTGTCCTGCTCGGAAAGATAGACGAGGTTGAGCTGTTTTTCGGGGAAGAACATCGACTTGCGGTTGGAAAGTTCCCCGCCGATCACCACCTTGCACTTCACTTCGGGGGCGGCGACTTCGACGACTTCGAACACCATGAGCCCGTTGTTCAAGAGGATCTTGTCCCCGGGGAGCATGTCGTTGCAGATATTCTTGTAGGAGACGGAGACGCGCGTTTCGTCGCCTTCGACCTCTTCCGCGGTGAAGGTGAAGGGGTCCCCCGCGTGCAGGGTGATCTTTCCCTCTTTGAAGGTGCGGATGCGGAATTCGGGACCCTTCGTGTCGAGCAAAATCGGAAGGGGAATGTGCTTCGCCTCACGGACCCGCTTGACGGCGGCGATCTTCTGCGCGTGCTCGGCATGGGTGCCGTGCGAGAAGTTGATACGGACGACGTTCATGCCCGCGTCCGCCATGGCGGCGATGATCTCTTCGGTCTCCGAAGAGGGGCCCAAAGTACAGACGATCTTGGTTTTCTTCATGTTCCTTCCCCCCGAAATTGAAGTTCAAAAAATATTTTATCACAAATGGCGCAAAATTCAAGTACTTTTCGGAAAATTGTGCTATAATACATATAATTCGAGTGGACTACGCGGCCGCGGCGCACCTTTGAGTGCGATGAGGAAAGTCCGGGCATCGTAGGGCAGGACGCCTGATAACGTCAGGTGGGGGCGACCCTAAGGAAAGTGCAACAGAAATAAACCGCCCTTTTCCCCGAGGGGAAGAGGGTAAGGATGGAAAGGCGAGGCAAGAGCTCACCGACGGGACGGTAACGCCCCGTGCCATGTAAACCCCGTCCGATGCAAGTTTGGGACCTTCTCATACAGGGTTGCCCGCCCGAGAAGG
>CANPWF010000216.1 GCA_947581885.1 uncultured Clostridia bacterium | reverse complement strand
CGGGACAGCACGGCGCAGGCAGGAAGAAGGTCTCCGAATACGGGCAGCAGCTCCGTGAAAAGCAAAAGACCAAGCGCATCTACGGCGTGCAGGAAGGGCAGTTCCGCCACTACTACGAGGTCGCGGACCGCATGAAGGGCATCACGGGCGAGAACATGCTCCAACTCTTGGAGCGCAGGCTCGACAACGTGATCTTCCGCATGGGGGTCGGGGCTTCCCGCGCTCAGGCGAGGCAACTCGTCAACCATTCCCACTTTACGGTGAACGGCAGAACGGTGAATGTTCCCTCCTACATTGTGAAGGCGGGGGACGTGATCGCCGTCAAAGAAAACCGCAAGAACAACAAATTCTTCGAACAGATCAAGACGATGAAGGTCGCCAATATGCCCAAGTGGCTCGAATTCGACCCCGAGAAATTGGAGGGGAAAGTGTTGGCACTTCCTGTCCGCGAGGATGTCGACAGCCAGATCGCAGAGCACATGATCGTCGAGTTGTACTCCAAGTAATTTGTCGGGAGGGAACCCTATGATAGAAATGGATATGCCTAAAATCGAGGTAACGGAGAACGAGGCAAGAAGCTACGCGAAGGTCGTCGTCGAACCGCTCGAAAAGGGCTTCGGTCTTACCATCGGCAACTGCTTGAGAAGGATCCTCCTTTCGGCACTCCCCGGAGCCGCCGTGCAGGGGATCAAGTTCATGGACGGAACGGTCAAGCACGAATTTTCCGCCATCCCCGGCGTAAAAGAGGATGTCACCGAGATCATTCTCAATTTGAAACTCCTCGCCATCAAGACGAGAGTGACCGACAAGGATTACACCAAGAAACTTCACCTCGTCAAAGAGGGACCGTGCGTGATCACCGCCGCGGACATCTCGCAGGACGCAGAGGTCGAGATCATCAATTCCGACCAATACATCTGCACCGTCGACGCGGGCGGCAAGATCGATATGGAAGTCACCATCGGGCGCGGCAGGGGCTATCATCCCGCCAAAGACAATAAGCAGCCCGAGATCGACTACATCCCCATCGATTCCATCTACACGCCCGTCAAGAAGGTCAACTATCAGGTGGAGCCCGCACGCGTCGGGCAGAACATCGATTACGACCGTCTCACCATCGAAGTCTGGACGGACGGCACCTTCTCGGGGAAGGAGATCGTCTCCCTCGCCGCGAAGATCATGCAGGACCATATCAACCTGTTCGTCAACCTCTCGGATACGATCAAGGATATGGACATCCTCGTCAAGACGGACGACGACAAACAGCAGCAGATCCTCTCCATGAAGATCGAGGATATGGACTTCTCCGTCCGTTCCTACAACTGCTTGAAGAGAGCCAACATTCACACCGTGGAGGACCTCATCCGCAAGACGGAGGACGAAATGTTGAAGGTGCGCAACCTCGGCAAGAAGTCTCTCGACGAAGTCATGCAGAAGCTCGAACAGTACGGTCTTTCGCTCGAAAAAAAGGAGGATTAACAAATGCCCGGGAAATTAGGCAGACCCACCAAGGAGAGATTGGCGATCCTGCGCAATCAGGCTTCCCAGCTCCTGTGGTACGGGAAGATCGAAACAACGGAGGCGCGTGCCAAGGAGCTCCGCTCCTATGTCGAAAAGCTCATCACCAAGGCGGTCAACACCTACGACGATGTCGTGCAGGTGGAGGTCGTCAGCAAGGATAAGAAGGGCAGGGAAGTCAAGACGACGGCGTATAAAGACGGCCCCAAGAAGCTCGCCGCCCGCCGCGCCGTGATGGCAAAGACGTACGACCTGCAAGAGATCAAGGACTTCAACGAGAAGAAGAGCGACTACAAGAAGCGGACGGGGAAGATCCAACACCCGCTCATGGAAAAACTCTTCAACGAGATCGCGCCCAAATACGCCCAGCGCAAGGAAGAGATCGGGCAGGGCGGCGGTTACACCCGCATCTATCTTCTCGGCGAACGCCGCGGAGACGGGGCGGAAAAAGCCGTCATCGAATTGGTATAACGATCGAGGACGCCCCGCGGGGCGTCCTTTTGCATGGAGGAAATATGCGTTTTCCCATCCTCAAAAGCGCGGAGGACATTGTCTCCCTCGTCGAAGAGATCGGGTTCTTGCCCTTCTTCCGCGGCGACATCGAGGGGTTCTCCATCGAAGAGTGCACCCCGCAAGAGCTATGGTGGGGCGGGGACGTTTGGGGCCCTTGGGAGTGGAAAGGCCCCATCATCCGCACGGCGAAGTGCGCCTACGGGAAGTTCTACAAGGGCAAGGCGATGTACATTTCAAAGAGGTTCTTCCCCGACTTCTGCAATTTCCGCCGCGACGGCTACGATTTCGATTCCCGCATGGACGAGGGCATCGCCCGCGGACGGGACGTGCCCGTGATGAAGGAACTTTGGCGGGAGCCCGTCCTCCTTTCCAAGGAGTTGAAGGCGCGGGTGTGCACCTCCAAGGAGAAAAAAAGCGGGTTCGACGGTATCCTCACCCGCCTGCAAATGATGGGGTATGTGAACATCGCCGACTTCGTCTATGAGCGGGATAAGCACGGAAAGGAGTACGGCTGGGGGCTCGCCGTCTATACGACCCCCGAGGCGTTCTTCGGGGAAGAGTTCCGCGAGAAGGTGTACGTCCGCACCCCCGAGCAGTCCTATGCGTTCTTGCATAACTACCTTTCGTCCCTTCTCCCTTGGGCGGGAGAAAAGCAGATCGACGGCATCCTTTCCCTATAAAACAAAAAGGACCCGACGCAGAAGTGATATGCACCCCAAAAGTTAGACACATTTGGAGGTGCATATTTTTATGGAAAAAAGTAAGCAGAAGCAAAGGA
>CANPWF010000215.1 GCA_947581885.1 uncultured Clostridia bacterium | reverse complement strand
TTCAACCGCGAGATCGCCGATCTTCTCCTCGCCGTCAACCGCGCCTACAACAAGTCGGACTACATTCCCTGCATCGCGTGGGGAAGAAACGCCCGCTTCGTGCAGAATTTGAAGGTGGGGGACAGGCTCGCCCTCTCGGGGCGCATCCAGAGCCGCGAATATCAAAAACGCCTCTCCGAGGAAGAGACGGTCACCATGACGGCGTATGAAGTCTCCGTCTCCAAACTCGCCGCCTTCGACGAGAGCGACGACTTCGACCCCGAAGGGGAATTCGACCTGTACGCCCTGCCAACTTCCGCACAGTAAAAATTCTCTTGACATTTCCCGAAAGCGGGAGTACAATGGGGGAAAATCCGGAGGTAACACATGAAAAACGAAAAGGTAGCCGTGCTCGTCGTCGATATGCTCAATGATTTCGTGACGGGTGCGCTGAAATGCGACAGGGGGCTCGCCATCGTCCCCAAGACGCAGGAACTTCTCCGCGGGGCGAGGAAGGCGGGCGTGCCCGTCATCTTCTGCAACGACGCGCACCTGAAGGGCATCGACCATGAACTCGCCCTTTGGGGAGATCACGCCATCGCGGGGACCAAGGGCGCGGAAGTCGTTCCCGAACTCGAACTCTGCGACAAGGATTATGTCGTTCCGAAGCGCAGATATTCGGGCTTCTTCCATACCGATCTCGACCTTCTCTTGAAGGAACTCGGGGTGGAGACCGTCGTCGTGACGGGACTGCACGCCCATATGTGCGTCCGCCACACCGCCGCCGACGCGTACCAGCTCGGCTATACCGTCATCGCCGCCATCGACGCGATGGACAGCTTCACCAAAGAGGATTACGAGTACGGCATCAAGTATTTGCACGATACCTACGGCGCGGAACTCGTAACGACGGATATCCTTCTCACCCGCTGGGGCGTGAAGTAAAAGCCGACCTTTCTTCAATGAACAATTGCCGCCCGAGCGCAACGCGCTCGGGCGGCAAACTATTCTTCATTCTTAATTCTTCATTTTCAATTCTCAATTCTCAATTTTCCATTCCCCATTCTCAAAACGCGCACTTTTCGTCGAGGAAGGAGGCGACTTCGCTCGTATGCAGGCGAATTTGCTCCATGCTGTCCCTATCCCGTACGGTCACGGTGCCGTTCTCCAAAGTATCGAAGTCGATCGTGATGCAGTACGGGGTGCCGATCTCGTCTTGCCTTCTGTACCGTTTCCCGATCGAACCCGCTTCGTCGTAGATGACGGAAAATCTCTTTTTGAGCGTTTTCAAGAGTTCCTTCGCGGGTTCAGACAAGTTCTTTTGAAGTGGCAAAACTGCCGCCTTGTACGCCGCGATCGCGGGATGGAAGTGCAGTACGCCGCGCATCTCCCCATTTGGCAGCGTCTCTTCCTCATACGCTTCGGAGAGCACCGCGAGCATGAGCCTGTCCGCCCCGATCGAATACTCGATGACGTAGGGAATGTACCGCGAACCGTCGACGGGATCGACGTATTGAAGGCTCTTCCCCGAATATTCCTGATGCCGCGAAAGGTCGTAGTCGGTGCGGTTATGGATGCCGTTCAACTCCTGCCAACCCATCGGGTAGAGATATTGGATATCGCACGCCGCCTTGGCGTAGTGGGCGAGCTTGTCGTGATCGTGGAAGCGCAGGTGCTCCTGTTTGAATCCCAAATCGACGAGGAAATCCATCGCCTTTTTCTTGAACTGCTCGTAATATTCCCCGTCCGTCCCTTCCTTGCAGAACCATTGGTGCTCCATCTGTTCGAACTCGATGGTGCGGAAGATGAAGTTCCCGGGGGTAATTTCGTTGCGGAACGCCTTCCCGATCTGCGCGATGCCGAAGGGGACCTTTGCGCGGGTGGTGCGCTGAACGTTCAAAAAGTTTACGAATTCCCCCTGCGCCGTCTCGGGGCGGAGATAGATCTTGTTCTGGCTCTCGTCGGTCACGCCTCGGCTCGTTTCGAACATTAAATTGAAGGTGCGGATGGGGGTCCAATCGAACCCGCCGCATACGGGGCAGTGGACTTCGTGCTCTCGGATATACTTCTCCATCTCCTCGTTCGTCATGAGGTCGGGATTGACTTTGCCCTTGGAATGATTTTCGATGAGGTTGTCGGCGCGGTGGCGCGTTTTGCACTTCTTGCAATCCATCTTGGGATCGGAGAAGGAAGTCGTGTGCCCGCTCGCTTCCCATACGCGGGAATTCATGAGGATGGCAGCGTCTACGCCGAAGGAGTTTTCGCTCTCATGGACGAAGCGTTTCCACCACGCCCGCTTGATGTTGTTCTTGATCTCTACGCCGACGGGACCGTAATCCCATGTGTTGCCCATGCCGCCGTAAATTTCGGACCCCGCAAAGATGATGCCCCGCGCCTTGCACAGAGCGACGAGTTTGTCCATCGTGACTTCCGCCATACTTCACCTCGAATTTTCTGCTTGGGAATATTATACAAGAGCAAAAAAAAACGGTCAAGCGTTTGAGGGGAACCGAGAAAAATTTTGAGGAAGAGGGGGAGAAGAGGGACAGGGACGGAGTACGCGCCGTTCACCTCATCCTGAACGAAGTGAAGGATCTCGCCCAACTCCATACGTACATGTCCGTTCGCACCTCCACCTCATCCTGTCCGACCGAAGGGCGCACGAGCCGTAAGGCGAAGTAGCGGAGCAAAGCGGAGTCGAAGGATCTCGCCCAACTCCATACATACATGTGTGTTGGGAGCCGTGCAAGATTTCTCGACTGCGCTCGAAATGAGGTGGGACGGGGGAGCCAAGGGGGCATTAAATCCTGCAAACGCGGAACATCGCCTGTGCGCCGAAGGTGG
>CANPWF010000214.1 GCA_947581885.1 uncultured Clostridia bacterium | reverse complement strand
GAGGACGTCGATACGGGAACTGTATACCGCAATTCGGTATACACAAACGGCGAGGTGGATACGACATCGTCCTCATGTCCACCGACCCGGTAGCCCTCTCCGAGCGTATCAAAAATTACGCCACAACTTACAACCGCGAAGTCAGAACGCAGCAACTGACTTTCTGCCCTGCCGGGGAAGGATATTCCTTCGGCAGGCTTGCCATTCCCGATAACGCCTACGTCATTCTCGACTTGAACGGGCACACGATCGACAGGGCTCTCAACGAGAACGACGCAAATCTCGATACGATCTTGCAGTCCGTCTTTATCCTCGGGCAGTATGCCCGCCTCGAAGTGTTCGATAGCTCGGTGAGCGAAGCCAACCCCTACGGCACGGGCGAAGTGAAGGGCGGCTATACCAAGAACGGCACGGGCAAGGTGTTCGACAATCAAAAATGGGATAACTACGGCAGCGACAGCAACTACGCCAACAGCGTAAAGGGCGGCGGCTTCACCCTCCGCAACCGCGCCGAACTCACGGTGCACAGCGGCAACGTCACGGACAACCAGGGCTATTTCGGCGGCGCGTTTTACGGCGTCGGCGCGAGCACGGTCAACGTGTTCGACGCGCGCATCGAGGGCAACAGCGCGATCCGCGGCGGCATGTGCTACCTCTCGCAGGGCTCGTTTATGACGCTGAACATGTTCGGCGGGCTCGTGCAGGGCAACTCCGCCCGCATGGACGGGTTTGCGAAAACAAACAGCCACGATTGTGCCAGACAGCCTTCTTCCGTCGATCCGGATGAGTTGACCAAAGAGGGTATTTACGAAACGCAGATCAAGAAAAATCCCGACGGCTATGCACACGAGGGCGGCGGCATCTGCGTCTATCAGGAGGCATACTGCAACATCTACGGCGGCACGATCACGCACAATTACAGCGCGATGTTCGGCGGAGGCATTTCCGTCAGCTACAACAGTTTCCTGAAGCTCTTCGGCGGCGAGATCACGGGCAACGTCGCAAAGGGCATAGTGCGAAATATCAAAGGTGCAACGATTACGCCGGACAGAACTCATCCCGAGGTGACGAAAACGCCCGAGGCAAACGTTGGCGGCGCCGGCATCAACATGTACCAAGACAGCGCGGGCATTTACCTCAACGGTCCCGCAAAGGTCACGGGCAACTACTGCTCGCAGGTCGTACCCAAGGGCTACACCACGGAAGCGATCGCCGAGGTCATCGCGAGCGATGAGAAGAAAGAGGATTCCAACCTCTATCTTTCCCTCACGACTTCCATGTCGCGTTATTCATGGAACAGTAACAGTAGCAAATATGAGGAAAGCAAAGATCGCTATCACCTCACGGGCGATTGGGACGAAGCGTACGGACCCGCGTTTAAGTCGGGTGGAGTAACCGCCGGAGAAAACCAAGCTGTTTCCCGCAAGGGGCAGATGAAGTTCAATTCCAAACTGCACCTGTATCCCGAGATCAAGGTGCAGGGGCCGCTGTATAAGGACAGCAAGCACTTCGCGCAGGTCTCCATTACGCCCGCGGCGGGCATCGAGGCGGGCGGCTATATCATGCGCCAATTCCTCAACAAGGGTTGGGAGGACAGCGCAAGCAAACAGGAGAATGCAGGAGACGGCAAGACGGCCCCCAAGTGGCTCGGCGAAGCGGAGAAGAGCCACGCCAAGGACCAAATCGGCGCGGACGGCACGACGGCGTTCAACGTCTCCAAATACCTCTCCACGGGCGCGACAACGGGCTATGTGGACGGCTTCCTGTTCACCGACGGCGGCACTTCCATTGTGGAGGGAACGGGCGATAACGAGGGCTGGTACCTCGCCCTCGGCACCAAAGATTCCAAGAATCTTCCCGTCGTTTGGGAGTATTTCGATCCCGAAGTCGACGCGAGCGGCAAACAAAAGGGTTGGACGGAGGCAAAGACGACCGCCGAAACGGGCACGGGCTTCTCCCTCGTCTATAACGGTCAGGACAGAAAGTATAATATCCGCATCCGCCTCGACCGCTCCAGTCTCGCCGGGCAAGATGAACATTTAAGTAAGCACTTCTATCTGTATTACGACTACTATACGACCTACGAGGTCGTGGACGGAAAGTTCGTAGAGGATGCGGAAAACAAATATTACTATAATGATGAAAGGGGCAATCATGTAAATATCCTCGAGATCACTTCGGGCCACTACCTCGAAGGAGATCAGGAGGGCGATCCCATCAAGCAGACGGAAGCGAAGTATGCCTCGGAAAAGTACGACCGCCTCGGCTACCGCTTCACCATCAACGAGAATATCAAAAATTATACAGCGACGAGCACAAAGGGCTCGCCCTTCCACAAGACGGACGATTTCGTCGCCAATCCCAACTATGCGACGATGAAGATCGAGCGCGCAACGCTCATGGTCTCCGAGCTCACGCTCACCGATATCGACCGCTATTACGATGGTACGACGGATTTCTACATTCCTTCCAATAAGATCGAAGCGGGCAAACTCACGGGCTATGCCGCCGACGACCAAGCCTATCTCCGTATGCAGTTCCTCGGCGAGGAACACGGCTACGTCAAGGGTACTTTGGAGAGCCCCAACGTCGGCACGACCAACGTTCAGCTCAATATCAAGATCGAGGAAGTCGGGCGCGGCGACGCATATACGCATGACAAGCACAACGAAAAGACCTTCCCCGACGAGTGCTTGCTCCTCAACTATAAGGTGTACGACCAGAACTCGGACACGATGACAGACGCGGAAGATCAGAGCAATATCCCCGTCACCCTCAACGTGAACGTGAAACCCAAGCCCATCACGGTGGAACTCGAAAAGCAGTCGTACGAGTACGGCAGTGTGCCCATTTTCGGGACAGAG
>CANPWF010000213.1 GCA_947581885.1 uncultured Clostridia bacterium | reverse complement strand
CAACCCCCACTTTTGCCCGCCTCCTTCGAAAGGGGGCAGGTAAAAAGGATGACGTAATTATACGGTGCCGTACACTCACACCCCCTCAGTCACGCCCCAAGGGTCCCCCAAGGGGGGAGCCAAGTTGGGGAGCCGAGGGGGAACCGAGAGACGGGCGGCGGAGTATGTGCCCCGCACCTCATCCTGAACGAAGTGAAGGATCTCGCCACACTCCATACATACATGTGTTGGCAACCGTGCAGGATTTCTCGACTGCGCTCGAAATGAGGTGAGGCGGGGGGGAGCCGAGAGGGGGAGCGGCTGAGCTGTGTTCCCCCAAGCAGAACAAGAGAAGGACAGAAAGAGGACGGGGAAACGGTTTGAGATAATTCTCAAAAATACTTGTAATTTGGGCGCGGCTATGGTATACTGATTGCGTCACACAAGTAAATAAAAGGTATCGCGAGAGCACAAAATCAGCATTGTGTATCTCTTTTTCCCGCATACCTTTTATATCGGATATCGGAAAAACTTGTGTGACAACAATCGGAGATACCGACGCAGTGTGTCTTCGGTTGAAGGCACACTTTTTTGTGCCGATTTTTACTGCGAAAAAATTTTTTCGGAGGGAACTTATGAAGCACAAAATCGTACTCGGACTGCTCATGATCACGGCGGCAACGACGGCAGTCTTCGGACTTGCCGCCTGCCAAAAGAAGAAGCCTGTGCCGGAACCCACGCCCGAGCCCCCCGCGCCCCCCGCGCATGAGCATTCCTATTCGACGGACTGGACATCGGATGATGATTTCCACTGGCACGCCTCCACGTGCGGACACGAGGATGCCGTGAGCGGAAGGGCAGCGCATACCTACGAAAACGGGGTGTGTTCGGAGTGTCTTCATGCGCATGAAAACCATACCTTTGAGGGAACGGCCTGTTCGGTCTGCGGCTACACGCTTCCGACTTCGAAATTGCAATATGAAGAAGTCTTCGGGGATGACGGGGAGACGGTGACGGGGTATTCCGTAGTCGGCTGGGACGAGAGTGAGACAGACAGGACAAATCTCGTCATCCCCGCCGAATATAATGGGAAGCCCGTCGTCTCGGTTGGCAATGAGGCATTTCATGTTGAAGAGGGGGACGATACGCTCACCGCCGTATTTCTTCCCGAAACGGTGAAGGATTTGGGCGAGTATTGCTTCTATGCTTGCTCGGCGGTTGTCAGCATCAATCTTGAGTGCATCGAAGTTTTGCAGAAGGGTGCTCTCCGCGAATGCACGGCTCTTGAGAGCGTGGAGCTCGGCTTCCTGAAATCGGTAGGGAAGTATCCGTTCTACGGTTGCACTTCCCTCAAATTTGTACGTATCGAGGGTGCGGAGAACTTTGAAACCGAGTTCTTGCGAAACTGCCCCGCGCTCGAGCGGGCGGAATTCGGCGACAACGTGCAGAGTTTGCCGAGGAATACCTTCTATGATTCCGGCGCGGTGCGCGAGCTCTCGCTCGGCAAGGCGTTCTCGCAAGAGGTGACATCGGATACCTTCCCCGCAGGGCTTGAATCCATTGAGGTGAGCACGGAAAATGTGGTCTATTCCACCGAGGGCGGCATCCTCTACAACAAGGATAAGACGCAGCTCGTATATGTGCCGAAGTATCTCAAAGGGCGGGTCGTGATCGCCGACGGCGTAAAGAAGCTTGATTACGGATATTTCTATTTTTGGGATCACCCCTTTCTCACATCTATTACGATCCCCGCGAGTGTCGAAAGGATCGAGAACGGGCCGATCGAGCAAACCTTCAGGGACAGCAATCGGATCGCGGAGATCTATAACCTTTCTCAGGTCGAACTCGTCGATTTAGAGGACCATTTCGGGTTGGCGGAAACGACCGTGATACATAAGTCGCTCTCTGAGAAGAGCGTCGTGACCGATCTTGACAAGGACGGCTTCGTATGGCGCACGGATGCGGACGCACTGCACGCCTATCTCGGAAGAGAAACGCAGCTCACCCTTCCCGACGGACACGAGGGGAAATCCTATGCGGTCGGCTCTTATGCCTTTTACGGGAGTGCGCTTGAGAAGGTGATCATCCCCGCGAACATTACTGCGCTCGGGGAATACAGTTTCGGGAACTGTCGTTCGCTCTCCGAAGTCGTCATTGCCGAGGGCATTCGGGAGATTGGTTTGGCCGCCTTCAATTCCTGCGAGATGCTGTCGAAGCTTTCACTTCCGAAGAGTATAAAGACGGTCGGAGCGGGCGCATTTTACGGTTGCAATGCAATCGAGCGCGTCGACTATGCGGGGACGGTTTCCGAATGGGCGGCAATCGAATTCGGTAACAACTACTCGAACATTTTCAAAACTCCGCTTCGTCAGATGCCCGCTGCGCTCTATCTCGGCGACGGCTCCCCTCTACCTGAAACGATCGTGATCGAGGGGATAGAAAAGGTCGGAGCAAACGCCTTCAACGGTGCACCCGTCAAGATGGTCATACTCGGCAAGGGAGTAAAGACTGTCGGGCAGAACGCATTCATTAACTGCGAGGACCTGAAACAGGTCGTGATCGGGAAGGACACAACCTATTTCGCCCATGCGTTTGCACAGCCTTTGGAGACATTCTTCTACGAGGGTGATAAGGAGACTTGGGCGACGCTTAACGATGGAAGCGGGGGAGGAAGCGCGTATCGGAACGCGGCTGTATATTTCTTCTCTGATGGAACCCCCTCAGACGAGCAATGGGAGCAGAGTCCGAATTGGTGGCACTACGACACGGACGGCTCTGTGATCATTTGGTTCAAGGGGTAAGGAAGAGAGTGCCGCGGCAATTTGCCGCGGCACTCTCTTATGAGCAACATCGCCGCTCCCTTCTACGGGCTCTCCCTCAAGGGGGAGCCGAGAAGGGGAGGAAAAGGGCGGCGCAACAGCAGTAC
>CANPWF010000212.1 GCA_947581885.1 uncultured Clostridia bacterium | reverse complement strand
CCTTCCCGCGTTTTCGACGCTCCCCTCCCCCCGTTCGAGCCCCGCGATGAGGCGGAGAAGGGTGGTTTTCCCCGCACCGCTCTCGCCGAGCACGGAAGTTATCTTCCCCTCTTCAAGTTCGAGGGAAGGAAGATCGAGCGCGACAAGATCGCCGTATGTCTTTTTGAGGGAAGTTAACTTCATACGCGCCACCTTATCAGGAGCTTTTTCAACAGAAGGCACCCCCCTTCGAGGACAAATCCGAGGAGCACGACGAGGACGGTGAGGGCGAGAAGGGTGGGCATCTCCAAGAAAATCTGCGCCGTCTGCATCATGCCGCCGAGGGAGCGGAAGGTCTGCGAGAGCACTTCCCCCGAGACGGTGATTTTCAGTCCCATCGAGAAGATACTCCCCGCCTGTCCCAATACGGAAGGAGCGCACAGCGGCGCGTACATCCGAAAGATCTTCCGCTTGGCGGGCACATGGAATGCCTCCGCAACAACGCCGTAGTTATTTCTGACCTCGTCGATACTCGCGAGCATCGCGCTGTAAAATGCGGGGAAAAGGACGAGGAAGGTGACGATCACGGGCGCGATCGAGGCGTTCGTCCAAAGCAGAAGGATGAGGATGACCGCCATCGTCGGCACCGTCCGAAGAACGGAGACGACGGGAGAAAGGAAGGCGCGGGCCTTCCCCGAGAGGCAGGCGAGCGCGGCAAACGCCGCCCCGAACACGAACGAGACGGCGAAAGATAGAAGGGTGCGGAGAAAGGTATTCAAAAACGCAAGCCAAAACGCCGAGGTCGCAAAGAGCGATCCCGCGGCGCGGACGGTCTCCCAAAAAGACGGGAGAAGGTACTCGTTCCGCACAACAAAATAGGCGACGATCCACGTCAGCCACAAAAAGAGGATGGCGAGCGCGGAGAAGATCAGGTTCTTTTTCAATTCGCTTGGTAGTAGAATTCGTCGGAGACGGTGCTCGCGCTGCTTGCGTCGATGGCGATGAGTTCAGCAAGGAAGGCGTTCACCTTATCCTTGCAGTCCTTCGCGGGCGAGAAGCGCACCGAGCAGCGGGCGATAACGTCCGCCGTGAGGTTATTCGCGTTAAGCGTGGGCGTGAAGCCGTTGTAGGCGGGTTCGAGCGCGGAGACGACCTCGCTCGGTTCGGCGGTTTTCAGGTAGGTTTCCACCCCTTGCAGGGCGGCGACGAACTTCTCGATGACGGCCGACGGGACGGAATTTTTCACGACGGCGACCGCCTGCGGATATCCCCCGCCGTACAGCTCTTGCAGGTCACCGACGAGCTTCATCCCCGCCTTCATCTTGCCCGAGACGGCGGGTTCGGGGCAAAGGTAACAATCGCAGTTGCCGCCCTTCGAAATCGTGCTCGCGTCCGCGAAGGGAACGAGGTTGACTTTGTCCGCCGCGGCGGGATCGTTGAGCCCCACCTTCTGATATGCGAGATCCGCTCTCTTCAAAACGGCTTGGAAGGTGAGCCCGGGCACGTTCGCAAGCTGCACGACCCCCACCTTCCTCCCGACGAGGTTGGAAAGATTTTCCGTAGTGTATTCCCCCTCATTGTCCGAAATCAGGTACATGTTGCCGTTTGTCACCGTGCCGAGGAATTTGTAGCGTTCCCCCGTGCCGAGGGCTTTGGAAGCGGCGTTGACGGGCAGAATGCAGAAATCGGCGTTTTCGCTCTCCTTCTCGTAACCGACTTGCGAGGCGATCGCACTCGCCTGCACGATGGTCGTTTTGAACGCGATGCTCAAATCGGGCGCGGCACTCGTGCGGGAGACGGGGTTTTCATGCAAGAGGTTCGCGAGCGCGAGCGCGGGAGCTCCGTCGGGGGCGTAGACGGTGTACGTCTCCGTCACGGGGTCGGGCACCTTCTGTTTGCAGGCGGCAAAGCCGAACACCAACGTGCCGCAGAGCATGCCGGAAAGGAGAATGGAGAATAGTTTTTTCATACTGTCACCTCAAAGAATTTTTACAAAAATCGCGATATGGGGTCGGATTTTTTCAAATTTTGGAGAAGAGCGTCTTGGCGGAAACGCCGTCAAGCTGCCCGATCTTTCCCGTCAAGGAATTGACGACGGACGCGGGTGCGTCGAGCACCACGCACACGACGGAGATGCCCTTCTCCCTGTAAGGTATCCCCATTCTTCCCACGATGTAATCGCCGAAATCGGAGAGATAGGCGTTGAGTTTGGGGGCATTCTCCCTGTTCTCGACGAGCACGGACAAGACCGAGATGCGCTTTTCTTCCATAAAAAAATCCTCCCGCCCAAACGACAGGAGAAAACATGCGCAAAGACTGCGCGGGAAACTATCCTCGTTCTCTCCTTTGCGGTCAGAGACCTCTTTCCGTTCAGGCGATAGGATTATAGCACATTTCTTTTTTCCACGCAAGCGTTTGAAGGGGGGAATATCAATTCCGCCATTCCATATTCCCTCGCTTCCCCCTTTTTTGAAAACGACCGTTCGCGTTTTTCTCGCTCCCTCCGTTGGAGATACGATCGTTCACGTCGTTCTCTTGCTTCCCCCCTTGGGGGAAGTGGCCCGCAGGGACGAAAGGGGTTGAGGCGTACGGAAGGCTATAATTACGTCACCCTGAGCTTGTCGAAGGGTCACCGCAGTTTTAAGTCTAAGGTGATTCCTACTTCGCGCAAGGACGCGCTCGTGCCGCCCAAGGAATGAACAGAATAAGGCGGGGCGACTCGTCCCTGCGCAAGGGCACCGCAGGGGCGGCTCGGAATGACGTGATTATACGGTTGCGTATGCTCACACCCCCTCAGTCACGCCAAGGGCGGCGTGACAGCTCCCCCAGCGGGGGAGCCGAGAGGAGGAAAGCGGAGTACACGCCTCGCACCTCATCCTGCCCGACCGTAGGGCGCACGAGCCGCAAGGCGAAGTAACGAAGTGAAGGATCTCGCCCAACTCCATACGTACATGTGTGTTGGCAACTGTGAGAGATTTCTCGACT
>CANPWF010000211.1 GCA_947581885.1 uncultured Clostridia bacterium | reverse complement strand
GGGTGCACGAACCCCTTTGCCCCTACGGGGCACTTCCCCCGGAGGGGGCAGCGAGGGAAGAGGAATGACGTTATTTTATAGCGGTCGGTGTACGCTACTCTCACCTCATTTCGAGCGTAGTCGAGAAATCTCGCACGGCTCCCAACACACATGTACGTATGGAATTGGGCGAGATCCTTCACTTCGTTACTTCGCCTTGCGGCTCGTGCGCCCTACGGTCGGGCAGGATGAGGTGCGGGGCGCGTACTCCGCCCCGCCTCTCGGCTCCCCCTCTGGGGGAGCTGTCCCCGCAGGGGACTGAGGGGGTATGCACTCCCGCCGCCCCACGTCATGTTTCGACTACGCTCAACATGACGTGGGGCGGCGCATGGCATTCCGAGCCGAACATACAGAAACGCCGCGGGGAGCCCCGCGGCGTATCGTTACGATCCTACCAAATTATCAATCGACTTCATCCGAGTGCGTATCCCGCCATCTTTTCCGAGTGCGTCTTACGCCATCTTTTCGAGCAGTTTGAAGTCGATGCCTTTCTCGCCGATCTTGATGATCTTCACTTTGACGACATCGCCGATGTTCAACACGTCCTCCACCTTCTCGACGCGCTTATCGGAGAGCTTGGAGATGTGGATCATGCCGTCTTTGCCGGGGGCAAATTCGACGAACGCGCCCATAGTGGAGAGCACGCGGACGACCCGCCCGATGAACATATCCCCGACTTCGGGATCGTGCACGATGGATTCGACGATCGCCTTCGCTTTGAGAGCCGCCTCGCTGTCCCCGACGGAAGCGATGCACACGGTGCCGTCGTCCTCGATGTCGATCTTGGTGCCCGTCTCGGCGATGATGGAGTTGATGACTTTGCCCTGTTTCCCGACGACGTCCCCGATCTTTTCGGGATCGATATGGAAGCTGATGATGCGGGGCGCGTACTTCGAGAGGTCGGGAGCGACTTCGGGAACGCATTCGAGCATTTTGCCGAGGATGAACTTTCTCCCCTCGTTCGCCTGCTCGATCGCGGTGTGCATGATCTCTTCGGAGATGCCCTTGATCTTGATATCCATCTGAATGGCGGTGATGCCCTTCGTCGTCCCTGCGACCTTGAAGTCCATATCGCCGAGGAAATCTTCGAGCCCCTGAATATCCGTCATGACGCGGAATTCGCCCGTCTCCTGATTCTTGATGAGCCCCATCGCAACGCCCGCAACGGGAGCCTTGATGGGCACGCCCGCGTCCATCAATGCCATCGTGGAGCCGCAGACGGATGCCATCGACGAAGAACCGTTGGAGGAGAGAATGTCGTTGACGACACGGATGGCGTACGGGAATTCCTCTTCGGAGGGAATGACGGGCTCCAAAGCGCGTTCGGCAAGTGCGCCGTGCCCGATCTCCCGCCGACCGGGAGAACGCAACGCCTTCGCTTCGCCCGTGCAATATCCGGGGAAGTTGTATTGGTGCATGTATCTCTTCTGCGTCTCGTCGTCCAAGCCTTCGAGCTTCTGCGCGGCGGCGAGCATGTCCAAGGTGCAGGTGGTGAGGGTCTGCGTCTGTCCTCTCGTGAACACCGCCGAACCGTGTGCGCGGGGCAACACATGGCGTTCGCACCAGATGGGGCGCACGTCCTTCAACCCGCGTCCGTCGGGACGGACGCCCTTATCGAAGATCTTCGCGCGGACCTTCTCCTTGGTGAAGTAGTAGATGGAATCGTTGATCTCGCGGGTGTTTTCGGGATAGATATCCTTGAAGTGCTCCAACACTTCCGCGCTCACCTGATCCTGCCGAGCCTGCCGCTCCTGCCGATCGAAGGTATCGAGTGCCCAATCGAGCTTTTCATCCGCAAAGGCGCGGACGGCACCGTCGATGTCCTCGGGAATGTGATAAAGTTCGATCTCTTTCTTCTTTTTGCCGACGACGGGGACGATCTCTTCCTCGATCTGACGGCAGATCTTGGAGATCTCGTTCTGCCCGAACATGATGGCTCCCACCATCTCGTCGTTGGAAACTTCGTTCGCGCCCGCTTCGATCATGAGGATCGCGTCTTTGGTGCCCGCGAGGTTGAGGTGAATGGTGCTCTTTTCGCGCTGGGCAGCGTCGGGGTTGATGACGTACTCCCCGTCCACCAAGCCGACGACGACGGAGCCCGTCGGTCCCGCCCACGGAATATCCGAGATAGCGAGGGCGATGGACGAACCGAGCATCGCAAGGGGTTCGGGGCTGACATCGGGTTCCACCGAGAGGGCGGTCGCCACGACGACAACGTCATTGAAGAGCCCCTTCGGGAAGAGCGGGCGCAGGGGACGGTCGATGAGGCGAGCGGTAAGAATAGCCTTGTCGGAAGCTCTCCCCTCTCTGCGTTTGAAGCCGCCCGGGATCTTGCCCACGGCGTACATTTTCTCTTCGTAGTCCACTTGCAGGGGGAAGAAGTCGATGCCGTCGCGAGGGGTGGGCGACATACAGACGTTCACCATGACGGCGGTCTCCCCGCAGCGCACGACGCACGAGCCGTTGGTCTGCTCGGCGTACTTGCCCGTCTCGACGGTCACTTCTCTGCCGCCGACTTTGAGCTTGAATTCACGATAGTTGGGTGTCATAAAATTCTCCTTTCTGCTCCTATTTCTTTTGCCCGCCGCCCCGTGGCGACGAACGATTTTCCGATGAATGTTGTTTGCTCGGCTCCCGTTTTCTGTTGAAGCCGCGCCGCGCCCCGCCCATTTCTCGGCTCCCCCGCCTCACCTCATTTCGAGCGTAGTCGAGAAATCTCGCAATACGCTCAACGGACATGTGCGTATGAAATGGGGCGAGATCCTTCGACAAGCTCAGGATGAGGTGCGGGGCGCATACTCCGTCCTTCGTCTCTCGGCTCCTTTTTTTGGAGAAGCAACGCCGCGCCGTGCCTTACTCCGCCCGTCTCTCGGCTCCCCCTCGAGGGACGCAGAACGCACCATGAGCATCAGTCCGGTGGACTGTGCGAGGCGTTCT
>CANPWF010000210.1 GCA_947581885.1 uncultured Clostridia bacterium | reverse complement strand
CCCTTCCCCTCGATATCATCGTGGGGAAGGGGCCTTCCGCCCGCAATATCCGCTTCTCGTTGAAGAAGTTCACCCTCGTCGGCGCGACGACGAGAAAGGGGATGCTCTCCGCGCCCCTTCGCGACCGCTTCGGCATCGAGTTCCGCCTCGACCTCTACACCCCTTCCGAGCTCGCCAAGATCGTGGCGCGTTCCGCCCGTACGCTCGGGATCTCCGTCGCGGAGGAGGCGGGGAAGGAGATCGCCCGCCGTTCCCGCGGGACTCCCCGTATCGCCAACCGTCTTTTGAAGCGCGTGCGCGATTTCTCGGCGGTGGAGGGGAGCGACGAAGTCACCTTGCAGGACGCTCGCAACGCCCTCTCCCGCATGGAGATCGACGAGTTGGGGCTCGACCGCACCGACCGCAGTTTTCTCCGTGCCCTCATCGAGCTGTTCGGCGGCGGGCCCGCGGGGCTGGATACCATCGCCGCGACCATCAACGAGGACGCGAACACCATTGAGGACGTGTACGAACCTTATCTTCTTCAACTCGGGTTCATCGCGCGAACGCCCCGCGGCAGAATCTGTTTGAAGGGCGGGTACGATCACCTCGGCGCGAAGATGCCTGCGGAGCTTCAACGCCAGCTCTCCGTATTCGACGACAAAGCATGAAAACATCGGATTTTTTCTACGAGCTCCCCGAAGAGCTCATCGCACAAACGCCCGCGGAGCCGCGTGATTCGTCGCGGCTCCTCGTCTATCATCGGGATTCCCATCTGATCGAACACAGGGTTTTCCGCGATGTGACGGAGTATTTCCATAAGGGCGACGTGCTCGTTCTCAACCGCACGCGGGTGTTGCCCGCGCGTATTTTTGCGCAGACCGAACACGGCGGCGCAGTGGAGATCCTTCTCCTCAAACGCCGCGCCATCGACGAGTGGGAATGCCTCGTCCGCCCGGGGAAGAAGTGCCGCGTCGGGGTAAGGCTCACCGTGAATAACGAACTCTCCGCACAGGTCGAAGGGATCGTCGGCACGGGCGAGCGCGTGGTGAAATTCTTTTTCGAAGGGGCGTTCGAGGACGTTCTCTCCCGCGCGGGCACCATGCCGCTCCCGCCCTATATCCACCAAAAACTCGCCGACCCCGAGCGGTATCAGACGGTGTACTCCAAGGAGAACGGCTCGGCTGCCGCCCCGACGGCGGGACTGCATTTCACCCCAGAACTTCTCGAAAACCTCCGCGGGAAGGGGGTGGAGATCGTCGAAGTGCTGCTGCACGTCGGGCTCGGGACCTTCCGCCCCGTCAAGGAGACGGACGTGGAGAAGCACGTCATGCACGCGGAGTACTGCGAGGTGAGCGAGGAGGCGGCGGAAAAAATTTCCCTCGCCAAACGGGAAGGAAGAAGGGTCGTCTGTGTGGGGACGACGTCCGTTCGTACCTTGGAGAGTGCGGCAAACGCGGACGGCACCGTGCGCCCCTTCAAGGGGGAGACGAACATCTTCCTCTACCCGCCCTACAAGATGAAGGTCTGCGACGCGCTCATCACCAACTTCCACCTGCCCGAAAGCACCCTTCTGATGCTCGTTTCCTGTCTCTGTTCGCGGGAGGAGATTCTTCATATTTATGAAGTTGCTGTGCGGGAAAAGTATCGCTTTTTCTCTTTCGGTGACGCTTGTCTCTTTTTATAAGCGGCGCATCTCTTTGTCGCGCTGCGGCAACCCTCGGTCATTTACGGTTTAAGTAAACTCCCTCGGGTTTTCCTCGCGCTCCTCGACCTGCTTGCTTCTGAAAAGAGGTATCCCGTTTCACGTAAAGTTCGAAGTACTCCTTCATTTAATTTTCAACATAACATGCGCATATTCTGTTGACAAATAGAATATAATATGTTAGAATATAGGCACAAAACCATAGGGGAGGAACCAATCATGGCGAAGGTATCTACCAATATCAGTATCGATGCGGAAGTGAAAAAACAGGCGCAAGTTCTCTTTGCGGAGCTTGGGCTCGATCTCTCGACGGCGATCAATATCTATTTGAAAAAGGCGATCTCCGAGCACGGGATCCCCTTCGAAGTGCGCACCGAAACGCCGAACGCGGAGACCCTTGCGGCGATCGAGGAGGGCAGGAGAATGGCACACGACCCGAACGCGAGGAGCTTCGGAAGCGTTGAGGAGATGAGGCAGGCACTCGGATTATGAAATACCGCATCGAATTCACCAATCAATTTGAAAAGGACTTGCGGCGGGAAGCGAAGAGGGGGGAAGAACCTCGACAAGCTGTTTGCCGTGATCGAAAAACTTGCCGCGGGAGAACCGCTTGAACCCAAGAACAGACTGCACCTTCTCGTCGGTGAATATTCGGGCTATTGGGAATGTCACATCGAGCCCGATTGGCTCTTGGTCTATGAAAAATTCGAGGATGTCCTCGTGCTCTCGATGTACCGCACGGGGACGCATTCCGACCTGTTTGATTGAAAGGCTTCTTCATGAACGACGAATATTTTTCCTTTGAACTCATAAAAACAGACCCCGAAACGGGAGCGCGGGCGGGGATCTTCCACACCCCGCACGGCGACATCGAAACGCCCGTCTACATGCCCGTCGGCACACAGGCGGCGGTGAAGGGGATGCTTCCCGACCGGTTGAAGGAGATCGGCACGCAGATCGTGCTCTCCAACACCTATCATCTCGCCATGCGCCCTTCTTCCGAACTCGTCGCGAAGGCGGGCGGGCTCCACAAGTTCATGAATTGGGACAGACCCATTCTCACGGACAGCGGCGGCTTTCAGGTGTTCTCCCTCGCGGGGCTCAACAAGATCACCGACGACGGGGTGACGTTTTCCTCCCATGTCGACGGAAGCTATCACACCTTCACGCCCGAAGAGGCGATGCGCATCCAACACAATTTGGGGGCGGATATCGTGATGGCGTTCGATCAGTGCAGTGAATACGGCTACACCCACGAACAGGCGGAGGCGGCGATGGAGCGCACCTCCCGCTGGCTCGAACGGTGCTTCCGC
>CANPWF010000209.1 GCA_947581885.1 uncultured Clostridia bacterium | reverse complement strand
TTCGCCATGTCGTCCACCGCGCGGTGCATCGCCTCGATGACGACGGGCGCGAGGGGCAACGTCACGTCCCCAATCGAGAGGCGGATGACCTTCTTTTCGGGGTGCGCGGCACGGTATTCGGACGTTTTCCGCCCCACCGTGGCAAAGAGATAACTGTCTTTCAGTTCGAGAAAATGGCGGTTGATCTTCATCTTTTCTCCATTTTATTGACCGCCGCCCGCACGAATTCGCGGAAGAGCGGATGGGCGTTGTTGGGGCGGGATTTGAATTCGGGATGGAATTGGACGGCGACGAAGAAATCGTTCTTGTCGTACTCCACCGCCTCGACGAGGGAACCGTCGGGCGAGACCCCCGCGATCTTCATGCCCCGCGCTTCGAACTGTTCCCTGTATTCGTTGTTGAATTCGAAACGGTGACGGTGGCGTTCGGAGACGACATCCGCGTGATAGGCGTTTTTCAGCTGCTCTCCGAGCACGCGGCAAGGATACGCCCCGAGGCGCATCGTCCCCCCCATCTTCACCCCGTACTGATCGGGCATTAAATCGATGACGTTGTGTTTGCCCTCGGGGAAGAACTCCGAGGAGTTCGCATCCGAAATCCCCAAGACGTTGCGGGCGAATTCGATGGCGGCGATGTGCATGCCGAGGCACAGCCCAAGGTAGGGAATGTTCTTCTCACGGGCGAATTTGCAGGCGAGGACTTTCCCCTCGATCCCCCTTCCGCCGAATCCCCCGGGGACGAGGATGCCGTCCGCCGCCCCCAACAGGGCGTTGACGTTTTTCGGGGTGATCGTTTCGGAATCCACCCACAGGATCTCCACCTTCGCGCCGCTTTCGTACCCGCCGTGGGCGAGAGCTTCGGCGACAGAGAGGTACGCGTCGTGCAGTTGGACGTACTTCCCGCACAGGGCGATCTTCACCGTCTTGTTGCGGGCGTGGATGCGCCCGAGCATGGCTTCCCACTCGCTTAAATCGATCTCGCGCGGTTCGAGGTGAAGAATTTTGCATACCGTCGTCGAGAGATTGCTCTTTTCAAGCATCGTCGGTGCCTCGTACAGGACGGGCACGGTGAGATTTTCGATACAGCATTCGGGGGTGACGTTGCAGAACATCGCGATCTTTTCGCGGATGCTCTCGGGCATCGGCTTATCGACGCGGGCGACGATGATGTCGGGGAAGATACCCATGCCCTGCAATTCCTTCACGGAGTGCTGGGTGGGCTTGCTCTTGAATTCACAGGAGCCCGAAATGTAGGGCACGAGGGTAACATGGATGAAACAGCAGTTGTCTCTCCCCACTTCCCGCGCCACCTGACGGATGGCTTCGAGGAAGGGCTGGCTCTCGATATCGCCCGTGGTGCCGCCGATCTCGGTGATGACGATGTCCGCCCCCGTCGTACGGCCGACCTGATAGATGAAGTTCTTGATCTCGTTGGTGACGTGCGGAATGACCTGCACCGTCTGCCCGAGATATTCCCCGTTCCTCTCCTTATTGAGAACGTTCCAATACACCTTCCCCGTGGTGAGGTTGGAGAATTTGTTGAGGTTTTCGTCGATGAACCGCTCGTAATGCCCGAGGTCGAGATCGGTCTCCGCCCCGTCCTCGGTGACGAACACTTCCCCGTGTTGGAAGGGACTCATCGTCCCGGGGTCGATATTGATGTAGGGGTCGAGTTTCTGCGAAGCCACCTTGTAGCCGCGCATCTTCAAAAGCCTTCCGAGCGAAGCCGCCGTGATGCCCTTTCCAAGCCCCGAGACGACGCCGCCCGTCACAAAAATGTACTTCGTCATAGTACCCTCCGCTTGCTTCTTTACAGTTCCGCCGTCCCCTCGAAGGAGAACGCGGCGGGTCCGCGCAGATAGACCCTCTCGCCCGTGTAAACGATTTTGAGCTCCCCGCCGCGCAGACGGACGGGAATCTCCCGATTTGTTGTTTGATAGCCGTTGACGACCGCCGCGACCGCCGCCGCGCACGCGCCCGTACCGCAGGCGAGCGTTTCGCCGCTCCCCCGCTCCCATACCCGCATCATAAGGCCGTTTTCCTTCACTTCGACGAATTCGGTGTTCACCCTCTGCGGGAAGGCGGGATGATGTTCGAACTTCTTCCCGAGCGTTTCAAGCGGCAAATTCTCCACATCCTTCGTGAATACCACGCAGTGCGGATTGCCCATCGAAAGGCAGGTGACAAGGTAGGTTTCTCCATCAACGTTAAGCGGGACGTTTACGGCGCGGTCCCCTCCGAAGTTCGCGGGGATCTCTTTCGGCAAGAAAATCGGTGCGCCCATATCCACGGTGACAAGTTCCACTTGCCCGTCTTTCACGTCGAGGGAGAGCTCTTTGATGCCCGAAAGCGTCTCGACGAAAATCTTCTCCTTATGGATGCCGCGCTTCTCATAGAGGTATTTCCCGACGCAGCGGATGGCGTTGCCGCACATTTTCCCCTCGCTGCCGTCCGCGTTGAACATGCGCATCTTCGCGTCGGCGACCTCGCTCGGGAGGATGAGCACGATCCCGTCCCCACCAACGGAGAAGTGGCGGTCGGAAAGGCGAACGGCGACGGCTTCGGGATCTTTCAACTCCTCTTCGAAACAGTCGAAGTAGATGTAGTCGTTCCCGATGCCGTGCATTTTCCAGAAGTTTCTTCTCATTTGAGTTTCACGTATTCGTCGCGCTCGGCACCCACGGAGACGTAGGTGATATGGCAATCGCAAAGTTTCTCGAGGAGGTGAATGTAATCGAGGGCTTCCTTGGGAAGATCGGAAGGCTTTCTGCAACCCGAAATATCGCAGTGCCAGCCCTTCACCCGCTCCAAAACGGGCTTGCAACGGTCGAGAAGGTCGGGATAGGGAAATTCGCGGAGGATCTTCCCGTCCAATTCGTATGCGGTGCAGATCTCGATCTCCTCATAGCCCGAGAGGATATCGAGCTTGGTGAGCGCGATCTCGTCCGCCCCCTGACAGCGAATGCCGTAGCGGGAAGCGACCGCGTCGAAGGGACCCACCCTTCTCGGC
>CANPWF010000208.1 GCA_947581885.1 uncultured Clostridia bacterium | reverse complement strand
TCACCGTTATCCGTAAACCGGAAATCTGCGTTGCCGTCGTTGATCTGCGCGAAGGTATACGCGTCGAGCGCGTCCTCGATGTGCCCGCAGAGCACCCCGGGGAAGGAGTTGCAAGCGAGCATCGCGCCCTCGCCCGTGCCGCAGCCCGTGACGACGTAATCGACGATCTTCCCGCCGAGAAGCACCGCCGCGAGGATACCGCTCTGCACATAGGTGAGTTGGCGTTCGTCGCTATCGGAAAACATGCCGAAGTTGATGACCTCGTGCCCCATGGGTTCGACGGCTTTTTTGAGGGAAGCCTCGATGACGGCGTTCTTCGCCGCCTGTGAATTTTCGTTGATGAGTGCGATTTTCATGAGATTTTTCCTTGATGATGAAATGAGGAGGAACGTTTCGTCCCCAATCTCGGCTCCCCCTCGATGGTGCCCCGCCCCGTTTCTCGCTGTCCCTTTGGGGGGAAGTCGCGCCGTCCTGCGCCCCCCAACTCTCGGCTCCCCCTTTGGGGGAGCTGTCCCCGAAGGGGACTGAGGGGGTGTGAGCGTACGGACTTTTACCTCATCCTGAGCGGAGCGTAGCGGAGTCGAAGGATCCCGCCCAATTCCATACGTACATGTCTGTTGGAAGTAGTGCGAGATTTCTCGACTGCGCTCGAAATGAGGTGCGGGTCAGTGCGCTCTTTCGGGGTTCCGTACAATCCCCCCCACCTCATCCTGCGTGCAACGCAATTCGCCCCTACGGTTGTTTCCCGATATATGCCAAGATTCCGCCGTCGACGTAGAGGATATGCCCGTTCACGAAATCGGAAGCACGCGAGGCGAGAAACACCGCGGGGCCTTTCAAGTCCTCGGGGGTACCCCAACGCTCGGCGGGCGTCTTGGCGACGATAAACTGATCGAACGGGTGCCGCGAACCGTCCGCTTGCCTCTCGCGGAGGGGCGCGGTCTGCGGGGTCGCGATGTACCCCGGGCCCAACCCGTTGCATTGGATGTTGTACTTCCCGTACTCGCTCGCGATGTTCTTCGTCAGCATTTTGAGCCCGCCCTTCGCCGCGGCGTACGCGGAAACGGTCTCCCTGCCGAGTTCGCTCATCATCGAGCAAATGTTGATGATCTTCCCGCCGCCCTGTGCCCGCATATCGGGAAGAACGGCTTTCGCCATGAGGAAGGGAGCGACGAGATCGATCTCGACGACTTCGCGGAACTCCTCCGCCCTCATCTCGTCCATGGGCACCCGCTTGATGATCCCCGCGTTGTTCACGAGAATGTCGACCCTGCCGAGATCTTGATGAATGGAAGAGAGCATCTTCGCGATCTCCTCTTCCTTCGTCACGTCGGCAAGGTAGCCCCGCGCCTCGATATGTTTCTCTTTGTAGGCGGAAAGCGCGGCTTTCAAATGTTCTTCCTTCCGGCAGTTGAAGGCGATCTTCGCACCCGCTTCGGCGAGAGCTTCGGCGATCGCGAACCCGATCCCGTACGCCGCCCCCGTCACGAGGGCGACCTTCCCTTTCAGCGAAAACAAATCGTTCATACGTCCACCGCCTCGTCGCAGGGGACGTTTTCCCCCGCCCAAATCTTTTTGTTCGTCCAATCTTCGTCGGGAGAAGCCCAGAACGGGTCGTTCGGCGAGAGCCCGAGGGGAAGAAATACCGCCTCGCACATGTACAGGCTGCCCACGCAAATATAGCCTTCGCCGAGCGCGGGCTGGCTCCCGATGAGCCCCGTCTTTAAGAAGCCCTTTTCATCGAACATCCCCCCTTTCACCGTGCGTTCGATCACCGCGGAGAGAGCGCACCGCACCTGCGCGGGGGAAATTTCAGCGGGAAGGTTATGGTATAACGCCGCCTGCCCGAGGGCTTGGAACGCCCCGAAACGATAGCAGAGCGACCGCCCCGTCGCGGGATACGTCCCCTCGGGGGAAATGAGCCGTTCCTGAATGGCGGCGTACCTTCTCGCTCGGCGAAGTACCGCGGGCAAAAGGTCGGAACAGCGCGGCGAGACGGGCGCGAATGTCTGCAATACGTCTACATACATCGGGTGAATGGCGTAGCTGTTGTAATAGTCCATGTGAAAATATTGCCCGTCGCCGTACATGCCGTCGCCCTTGTACCATTTTTCGAAGCTGTCGATCGCCCGCTCGACGGGATACACCTGCCACGCTTCTCCCATTTTGAAGAGGGCGGCTTCGACGATCGCCGAGAAGAACAGCCAATTCGTCGAACACGGGATGAATTTGCGGGTGGAGATCAGGCAGTCCGCAAGGTTGCGCTTCACCCGCGAGGAGAGAGCGGAAAGGAGCGCGTTGGGGGCGCGGAGAAGGGCGTTCGCGAGATACGCCGCGTCCACGAGCGATTGCCCGTAGCCCTCGGAAAAGTTCATCAAATCGGGAGAGGAAGGATCGGTCGCCTTGTCGATACAGAGGAGCGCGAGGGCGCGGTATTCTTGCTGCTTTGCCCCCTCTTTTCCTTGCAAATTTTCGAGCTCCAACCAAGGCGCGAGCCCCGCGATCGTCCGCCCGAACGCCTCCAAACAGGCATACGGCTCCCGCGAGGATTTCTCCACGGGAAAAACCTCGTGCAGCTTCCCCTCCGCGAGATTGCGAAGGACGGGATCCGCGATTTTGAGCATGAGATCGAGCCAATCTCCTCTTACCATTTTACCGTCTCCTTTCCCCGCCCCGCGAGGAAATCGTTTTTTCTGTACATGGGGTCGGAAAATCAAATTCTTGCATATATGGGGTTGAAAAAATGTTTGTCCGCCTCTTGTTTTGATGAGACCGGACTCCTCTTTTTCACCCTTTGGAACGGGAGCGAAACCCTGCTTTTTCACCTTTTGTAACGGGAGCGAAACCCCGCTTTCCCTCTGCGGAATTTCCCGTTTCATTGAGACCTCGCCCTATTGCAGAAATATTATAATACATCCGCTTCCGAATTGCAACCCCTCCGAATGATTTTCTCCCCTTGGCTCCCCCGCCTCTGTTTCTCGGCTCCCCCTCGAGGGACGCAGAACGCACCATGAGCATCAGTCCGGTGGACTGTGCGAGGCGTTCTGCGATGA
>CANPWF010000207.1 GCA_947581885.1 uncultured Clostridia bacterium | reverse complement strand
CCTCGCCGTGTTCAACCTCCTGCCCATTCCCGCCCTCGACGGCAGTAAGGTGGTGTTCACCGCCATCGAATGGGTGCGCGGGCGGCCGATTTCCCGCAAGATCGAGGCCATTATCCACGCGGTGGGGTTTGTGCTCCTCATCGGGTTCGCCATTTTGGTGGACGTTCTGCAATTTCTTTGAGGGGGAACGAAATGATTTTGCGCCCGCGCGGCAGAGCCGCGCGGGCGCAAATTTTGTAATTTCGAGAAAATGGTTGTATTCCGCGGGCGGTTGTGGTATAATGTGTCCGCGGCGAGAATGTATTTTTCGGCACAATTTTTGTAACGATCGGAGAATGGAAAGGGACATGAGAAGCAAATTTTTGAGTCTTTTGTTGGTGTCCGTTGCGGCAGTTTGCCTGTGCTTCGGGCTTGCGGCTTGCGATAACGGCTCGGACGAAGATTCGGACGGGAAAGAGCATCAGCACAATCCCGTCCTATATGGAGCCACGGAGCCCACTTGCACAAAGGACGGGCATCTCCGCTATTATTTTTGCCACGCCTGCCAGAAGTTTTTTCTCGACGAGGCCTGCACGGAAGAAGTAACGAGGTCGGAAATTGTAAAGCCGGCGAAGGGGCACACGGCGGACTCGGCGTGGGAAGCGGATGACACGGGGCATTTCCACCTTTGCAAAGATTGCGGGACGAAACTCACAGAAACCGTGGCCGAGCACTCTTTCGGGACACAGTGGACCAAGGACAATAAATCGCATTGGCATGAATGCGAAGTTTGCGGCGCGAAGCAGGACGAGGAGCGACATTCTTTCCAAAATATGCTCTGCGAAATATGCAATACAGCGCAATCGGAGAGCGAGGGCCTTTGGTATGAACTGAACACATCCGGCGACGGTTATATTGTGACGGGACTCGGGTTTTGCGACGACACGGATGTTCTGATCCCGTCCATGCATGACGGTTTGCCCGTAACGGAAATCGAAAGCCTTTCGTTCGGATCCATTGATCCCAAGGTCAAGAGCATAATTATCCCCGACAGCGTGACCGAGATCGGGGGGCGCGCATTTCACGGGCTTTATGCCTTGAAAGAAGTAAAAATCGGGAAGGGCGTAGCGCATTTTTCCGATCCCTCGGAGTGGGATACGATCCCATATGTTTTTTTCAGCTGTAAGGCGCTCGAACGCGTGATCGTTGACGAGGAGAATGCGGTTTACAGCAGTGTCAGCGGGATCTTGTACAGCAAGGATAAGTCGAAACTCCTCTATGTTCCGAATGCCATTCGTGAAGTGACGCTCCCCGATGAAACGACCGTGATCGGCAGGGAGGCGTTCCGCGAAAGTTCGATCACAACATTTACGATCCCCAAGCAAATTACAGAGATCGGTGATTTTGCGTTTTTCGATTGCACGGGACTGAAAAGTTTGATATGGGACGCGGAAGATTGCAGAATCGGAAGCTTTTCAACGAGCGCGAATATTATTTTCCCCAACGTCCCTTTGACCGAACTTATCATCGGCGAGGACGTCCGCTCGATTCCCGAGGGGGCGTTTTCCGGGCTCGATATGCTCGAAACCGTAACCATCCCCGTCGGTGTTACCCATATGGGAGGTTCCGTTTTCTATGGTTGCAGCGGGCTGGAAAGCGTCATCTGGAATGCGAGAGATTGTACGATGAGTGGAGGCGATTTTTTCAGAGGAACCAAGATCAAGACCGTCACGTTTGGAGAGGAAGTTGGGGTCGTTCCGTCGAGACTATTGCTCGATTGCGCATATCTCACCGAAGTGGTGCTCCCCGATAGCATATCCAAGATCGGGGAGGTTGCGTTTGGGAATTGTTACGAACTGAAAAAGGTGACGATCGGGCGCGGCGTGACGGAGATCGAGGATTTGGCGTTCTACGGTTGCTATAAACTCATTGAGGCATGGAATTATTCGGGATTGACATTGAACGAAGGCTCTGCGGGCTACGGCTACGTTGCTTATTATGCCAAACGCGTCTACACCAAAGAGACGCTGAGCAAACAGACAGTAAAGGACGGCTATCTCTTTTATGAAGATGAGGATGAGGCGTGTCTGCTCGGGTATGTGGGAGAAAGCACCGAACTGGCGTTGCCGACGACCTCACCGGGTGGAAAAAGTGATTATAAAATTTGGGATTATGCGCTTTACTCTCATGATGAGTTGACGAGTTTGACGATCGGGAGCAGCGTTACCTCGATCGGGACTTTTGCATTCTATGATTGCAGAATGGTGACCGGAGAATTACAGATCCCCGACAGTGTGACCGAGATGGGGGATTATGCGTTCGGCTGTTGTAGCGGGCTGACGAGTGTGACGATCGGGAGCCGTGTGACCAAGATTGGGCACTATGCGTTCGAGGGTTGCAGCGGGCTGGAACGCGTAAATATCACCGGTCTTGCGGCATGGTGCAAAATTGATTTTGCGAACTTGGAGGCAAATCCGCTCTACTTTGCGCATCATCTGTATTTGGACAATGCGGAAGTGAAAAATCTTACAATTCCTGCGGAAATCACGGAGATCAAAAAATTTGCGTTCTGTGGTTGCAGTGGGCTTGAGAGTGTGACGATTGGTGACGGCGTGACCGAAATCGGGTTTGAGGCGTTCCAGAATTGCAGCGGGCTGGAAAGCGTGACGATCGGAAGCGGCGTGACCGCAATTGCGCGTGCTGCGTTCTTGGATTGTAGCGGGCTGGAAAGCGTGACATTTATAAATCCGAACGGGTGGTATGTCGATACAAGTTCTTCTGAGACGAGCGGAACGGATATACCGAGCGAAAGTTTGCAGGACGCTACAACCGCCGCAACGTATCTGAAAGAAACTTACTATGATTACGATTGGAAGCGTAATGTGTAAGAAATTTCAACAAAAATAACAAAATAAACGGAGGAAAATGCGCGCCGCCGCGGCACAGCCGCGGCGGCGCGTTGCGTAGGAGGCGGGGAATAATGCGTCCCTCCCCCTGTGTCCCCCTCCCCGCGAACGGGGAAGGGGATAGCCCCACCCCCTGTATCCCCCATTGCGGAGAAAGGCTCCACAAATCATA
>CANPWF010000206.1 GCA_947581885.1 uncultured Clostridia bacterium | reverse complement strand
ATACAGGGGGAGGAGCCCCTCATACCGAACCCGCATAGCGGGCGTCCCGCGCGCTCGTCGGCGCAAACTCCGCTTAGAGCCCTTCCCGCAAGCGGCAAGGGAAACAGCGCTCCGTTGCGCCTCCTCTTCCCCAAAAATCTTGCTACGCAATCTTTTTCGGGAGCCCTATATTAACTAGCGCGGCACAAGGAGCGTAGCGACGAAGTAGCGTATCTTTCCGATTGTTCGCTCTAAAATGCGATGTCGCCCGACGCGTAGCGGCGCACGAAGTAGTGCAGTCGTCCCATAAAATTGTCATGTCGAGCGGAGCGTAGCGTAGTCGAGACATCTCTACCTTATTCTTGCCCCTCCTCGGTTTTTGCGTCATTCTGCCCTGCGCTTGTCCCCCACGTCATTCTGCCCCGCGCCTAACCCACGCGTCATTCTTCACCCCTTCCCGCGCCCCGCCCCTGTGGGGCGGGGCGCGGGAAGGGGTGAAGAATCCCGATGGGCGAAGTCCGACCCCATTTCACATTCGGAGGTCACCAATGCAAATCACCTTAAAAAGCGCGGAGGACATCGCCGCGCTCGTCGAAAAAATCGGCTTTCTGCCCTTCTTCCGCGGGGAGATCGCAGAGTTCTCCGTGGAGGAGTTTACCCCGCCGCGCCTGTGGTTCTCGGACACCGAGGACGGCCCGTGGGAGTGGAAGGGCCCCGTCATCCGCCTCGCCCGCTGCGCCTACGGCAAGTTCTACAAGGGCAAGGCGATGTTCATCTCCAAGGAGTGGTTCCCCGACTTCGCCAACCTCCGCCGCGACGGGTACGACTACGACGCCCGTATGGATGAGGGCATCGCCCGCCGCCGCGATACCTACCTGATGGCGGAACTCATGAAGGAGCCGTCTCTTTTGGGCAAGGAACTCAAGGCGCGCGTCTGCTTTACCGACGAGCGCAAGAAGGGCTACGAGGGCTCGCTCACGCACTTGCAAATGATGGCGTATATCACGACGGCGGACTTCGAGTACGCGCGCGATAGATACGGCAAGCCGTACGGCTGGGGACTCGCCCGCTATGCGACCCCCGAGGCGTTCTTCGGCGAAGATTTCTGCCGCGCGGCATACAAACGCACCCCGCAGGAGAGTTATGCCCGCATGGCGGCGCACCTCAAAGAACTCCTTCCGCAGGCGAGCGAGGCGCAAATTTCCCACATTCTGCTTCCCTGAAGGGGGCGCGGGCATCTATCCGCACGCGCTTATTGTAATATTCCCGGATCGGGCCGTTCCGGGTGCATTCCCAAATATTGCAGAGCGCTTTCATACGCTTGGATTTTATGCCGCGCGTTTGGTTACAGGCGGGGCGGTCAAAATTTTGATACTCAAGCTGCATATACAGCCGATATTTACTCTTTCCTTTTTTAAGATTTCGGGAATGCAAAGTTTCATGCCGCTCACACGCATGGGTCAATGATAGATCGTGCATATGAGATAGTAAAAAACCTCTCGACAAACAGACTTTTGTACGATATAATGAATACATCAGAATAAAGAACGGTCGTAGTTATGTGGATCAAATTCAGAAATTTTTTCGTGGAATTTGCCTTTTTGTTTGTTTCCCTTATCATTAACGGGTTGGTATTGGCGCCGCTTTGGATCTATTTGAGCGGAATTTACGGTGAGGAACTCGGTATAACGGGCGGAATTGCTTCGGGCTACAGCATAGGCGGGATCGTGGCGGCGATCTTGTGCCCCGTGATCGGATTTGCGCTGAATGAGCTGTTCCTTCGGCTGAAGGGAAAGAGGACTGCCGAATATTACGAGGTGAGTTATTTGAACGTCGATGTCAAACTGCGCGAGACTTGGGGCGGGTACGATATCGATGTCTCGTCGTATATTTCCACGGAGACCGAAAAGGTACTTACCTTTTGGGGTATTCTTGCACGCATTCTTGCAGTGATCGCTTTCCCGCTCCGCGTTGTGGCGTTTGTCGCATCGTATATCGCCTTGTTTTGTCCTGCCCTCTACAGCGCTTTCGGAAGGATCGACCCCGATATGCCGCAGAGATGCGGAAGCAAACTGACGCATGTTTTATTTGATTTCGTCATCGTCCCCGTGGACGGGCATGCGTCAAAAAACATGAGCCCGCTCTGTATCGTTTGGATCGTCGTCTATCTTGTCGCCGGGCTTTCTTTCGCGGCGGGCGGGACTTTTGCGGCGATGTACGCCTTCGCGGAAGCGCCGGTTTTCGTAATAATACCGTTGCTGTTGATTTGGTTTTTCATGACACTTTCTACTGTTGTTCTCGCATTGAAGTACTGCATTGTCATCAGCATCAATTATTACACCAAGACAGCGGTCATCTATCTGCTACGGGTGATGATGTTGCCCATCATAGTAACAGCGCTCTCTCTCATCGTCTGCTTCCTACCTTGGGCGAGTTGGGGCTATTGAACTACGTGACGGAAAAACGCACGCGTTTTTCAAAAAACATGATATTTTTCCCCGCCGCGCAATTGCGCGGCGGGATTTTACAAGGTAGGGCAGAAACTTCTTGCATTTTCCATTCTTTCATGATATAATGAGCGGGAAAAAACGGAGGAAACTATGTCCGAGAAAAAGAGCAAGGGGCAGCAACTGCAAAAGGAGTTGTCCTATAAGAAGAAAAACTACTACGAGACCGCCGACAAGGCGGAGAAAAAGGCGATTTTCGACTACGCCAAGGGCTACATGGCGTTCCTCGACGCCGCCAAGACCGAGCGCGAGGCGTGCGACTACGCCGTGAAGGCCGCACAGGCGAAGGGCTTCACCGAATATCACTTCGGCGACAGCCTCTCTGCGGGCGACAAAAAGTACTTTGTCAACCGCGGCAAGTCGGTCGTCGTGTTCCGCGTGGGCGCCAAGAATTTGGAAGAGGACGGCATCCGCATCATCGCCTCGCACATCGACGCCCCCCGCATCGACATCAAGCAGAACCCGCTCTATGAGGACAGCGGCATGGCGTTTTTGAAAACGCACTACTACGGCGGCATCAAAAAGTACCAGTGGACGGCCATTCCGCTCGCCCTGCACGGCGTCATCGTCAAGAA
>CANPWF010000205.1 GCA_947581885.1 uncultured Clostridia bacterium | reverse complement strand
CAGAAGGTGGCGACTGTCCCGTCGAGTACGCGGAGGGAACGCTCCACCTCGACGGTGAAGTCGACGTGGCCGGGCGTATCGATGATGTTGAAACGGTATCCTTTCCAGATACAGGTCGTCGCCGCGGACGTAATGGTGATGCCGCGTTCCTGTTCCTGCACCATCCAATCCATCGTCGCCGCGCCTTCGTGCACTTCGCCGAGTTTGTGCGTCTTGCCCGTATAGAACAGAATGCGCTCGGTCGTCGTGGTCTTGCCCGCGTCGATGTGCGCCATGATGCCGAAATTTCTTGTATGCTTTAAGTCGTATTCTCTTGCCATCTGTCGCTGCCTCGGTTCAGAAGCGGAAGTGCGCGAACGCCTTGTTCGCCTCCGCCATCCTGTGCGTATCCTCTTTCTTCTTCACCGATCCGCCCGTGTTGTTGTAGGCATCCATGAGCTCGGCGGCGAGTTTTTTGTACATCTCGCGCTCGCTGCGCTTCCTCGTATTGTTGACGAGCCAACGGATGGCGAGCGTCTGACGGCGTTCGGGCCGAATTTCGACGGGGACCTGATAGTTCGCACCGCCGACGCGGCGAGCCTTTACCTCCACCGTAGGGGTGATATTGGCAAGGGCTTGCGTGAAAACTTCCATGGGATCGGCATTGAGCTTTTCGCCCATGAGCTTGAACGCGTCGTAGACGATGGTCTGCGCAACGCTCTTTTCGCCGTCTTGCATGATCTGGTTGATGAGTTTGGTCACGACCTTGCTCCCGTATAAGGGATCGGGAAGGACTTCTCTCTTGGGAACATTGCCTCTTCTCGGCATTTTTACTTCCTCCTTTTTGAAATCGTTTGCGGTCTCCCGCAGAAGGTCACCCTTCTTTTAAGCTATCGCTTGTCCCATTCTATATAATGATAGGGATAGCGAACCTTCTCCCCCTTTCGGGGAATACTGCCTACCTACATCGGGCTTGGATATTCCGAAATAAGTAAGGACAAATTGTTTTTCGCGAAAGTTCGGACCTTCGCGGCACAACGCAATGCCTAAATGTTATTTAGGGCGTTTCGCGCCGTACTTGCTGCGCGCCTGCTTGCGCTTGGCGACCCCTGCCGTATCGAGTGCGCCGCGGATGATGTGATAGCGCACGCCGGGCAGATCCTTGACTCTCCCGCCGCGGATGAGGACGGAGCTGTGCTCCTGCAAGTTGTGACCTTCGCCGGGAATGTACACCGTACCTTCCTGCTTGTTGGTCAATCTCACCCTCGCGATCTTCCGAAGTGCCGAGTTGGGCTTCTTGGGGGAAGTCGTCGTCACCGAAAGGCACACACCGCGTTTTTGCGGGCACTGATCGAGAATGGGGCTCTTGGACTTGAACGCCTCCCTCTCTCTGCCTTTCTTGATGAGCTGGTTGATTGTGGGCATCTTTTTACCTCCTTATAGTGTTTCGGAATATCTTCTGACCTTACGGTTCCAAAAGATCGGATTTTTTCTTCTTTCCCGCAATGCAAAAATGCACGCGAAAAAAGATGCCTCTTCAAGGCAAGGGTTATTGTACCAAACGCAAAAAAAATTGTCAACTGAAATTCACGGTCTTTTCGCAAAAAACCTCACTTTTTCGGCGGGGATTTTGGTTCAAAGTATTGACAAAGGCAAAAAAAAGAATTATCATGTTATGCAGAAAAAAATAAGGAAAGGAGAACCGCAATGAACAAACTGACCGTAAAAGACCTCAAAGACGTAAAGGGCAAGCGCGTCCTCGTCCGGTGCGACTTCAACGTCCCGATGAAGGACGGCGTTATCACCGACGAGAACAGGATCGTAGGCGCCCTTCCCACCATCAAATATCTTCTCGAACGGGGCGCGAAAGTCGTCCTCTGCTCCCATATGGGCAAGCCGCACTCCATCTTCTCGGACGAAGTGAAGCTCAACAAGAAGGATAAGGCAAAGGTGGAAAAGGGCGAAACGACGGCGGAAGCCATCATCGAGAAGGCGAAAAAGGACGAGCCCAAAAAGCTCACCCTCGCCCCCGTTGCCGCTCGCCTCAACGAGCTGTTGGGCGGGAAAGTCACCTTCGCGCACGACGTTGTCGGCCCCGACGCACAGGCGAAAGTCGCCGCTTTGAAGGAAGGAGAAGCGGTCCTCCTCGAAAATCTCCGCTTCCATTGGGAAGAGGAAAAGAAAGAACTCGAATTCTGCAAGAAGCTCGCCTCTTTCTGCGATATCTATGTGAACGACGCGTTCGGCACGGCGCACCGTTCGCACGCTTCCACCGCCGCGATCGTCGAATACGGGCTCGTAAAGACCGCTGTCTGCGGCTTCCTCATCGAGAAAGAACTCACCGTGATGGCGGATTCCCTCGATCATCCCGTTCGCCCCTTCGTCGCCATCTTGGGCGGGGCGAAGGTCGCGGATAAGCTCGGCGTTATCTCCAATCTCTTGGAGAAATGCGATACGCTCATCATCGGCGGCGGCATGGCGTATACCTTCCTCAAAGCGCAGGGCTTCGAAGTGGGCACCTCCCTCGTCGACGACGAAAAGCTCGACTACTGCAAAGAGATGATCGAGAAGGCGAAGGCGGAAGGGAAAGAACTGCTCCTTCCCGTCGATACCGTCGTCGCGAAGGCGTTCCCCGATCCCATCGACGCTCCCATCGAAGTGGAGACGGTGGATTCTCATCATATCCCCGCCGATCGGATGGGGCTCGACATCGGCGAAAAGACGAGAAAAGTTTATGCGGAGAAGGTAAAGACCGCCAAGACGGTGATCTGGAACGGCCCCATGGGCGTGTTCGAGAACCCCGTCCTCGCGGCGGGCACCAATGCGGTGGCGGCGGCTCTCGCCGAGGCGAAGGGCGCGACGACCATCGTCGGCGGCGGCGACAGCGCGGCTGCCTGCGCACAGCTCGGCTATGCGGATAAGATCACGCACATCTCGACGGGCGGCGGGGCTTCGTTGGAACTCTTCGAAGGCAAAGTTCTCCCCGGCATCGCCTGCCTCAACGACAGAAAATAAGGAAGCATTTCGGACGGTCCCCTCTCGCCCCTTCTTCTCGGCTCCCCCGCTGGGGGAGCTGTCCCCGCAGG
>CANPWF010000204.1 GCA_947581885.1 uncultured Clostridia bacterium | reverse complement strand
GTCAATACCCGCCGTCCTGTCACCGCTCGGTGGAGTGCTTTTGGCAAGAGTGCGAGCGGGGCACGGCCTCGCTTTTTTCATGCAAGGAGCATACAATGAAACGATACAGCGTGGGCATCATCGGCGCGACGGGGACGGTCGGGCAACGGTTCGTCTCCCTGCTCGGACATCATCCTTGGTTCGAGCCCGTCGCCCTGTTTGCGAGCAGCCGTTCGGCGGGAAAGACGTATGAGGAAGCCGTCGAGGGACGGTGGGCGATCCCCTCTCCCCTCCCTTCCTATGCGAAAAACATGGTTCTTCTCGACGCGGCGGACATCCCCTCCGCAAAAGGGCTCGACTTCGTGTTTTGCGCCGTCAATTTGGGGAAGGAGGAGACGAAAGCTCTCGAAGAAGCTTACGCGCGGGTGGAGATCCCCGTCGTCTCCAACAATTCGGCGCACAGAAACACGCCCGACGTGCCCATGGTGATCCCCGAAGTCAACCCCGAACACCTCGAAGTTATCCCCTTCCAACGGAAGAGGTTGCATACGAAGCGGGGCTTTATCGCGGTGAAAAGCAACTGCTCGCTGCAATCTTACGTTCCCCTTCTGCATCCGCTCAAAGAATTCGGGATAAGGAGCGTTTCCGTTTGCACCTATCAGGCGATCTCAGGCGCGGGAAAGACCTTTTCGTCCATGCCCGAAATTCTCGACAACGTCATCCCCTATATCGGCGGCGAAGAGGAAAAGAGCGAAAAGGAACCCCTGAAAATTTGGGGAACGGTGAAGGGCGGTGGCATCGAGCCCGCCACCTCCCCCATCATCTCCGCGCAGTGCGTGCGGGTTCCCGTCTCGGACGGACATACGGCGGCGGTCTCCGTGAAATTCGAAAGACGCCCCTCGCGGGAAGAGATAATAAGGGCGTGGAAAACCTTCGAAGGGGAACCGCAGAAACTCTCCCTTCCCTCCGCACCCAAACAATTTTTGCACTACTTCGAAGAGGACGACCGCCCGCAGCCCAAGCTCGAACGGATGCTCGAAAACGGCATGGCGGTTTCGGCGGGGAGATTGCGCGAAGATCCCCTCTTCGACTATAAGTTTATCGGCTTTTCGCACAACACCCTTCGGGGCGCGGCGGGCGGCGCGGTGTTGCTTGCCGAACTTCTTGCCGCAAAGGGATATTTCGATTAAAATTCATTTCGGCGATCAGGAGGAACTGACATGACAGGATTCTTGCGGGGGAGCGCGACCGCTCTCATCACCCCCTTCACGGCGCGGGGCATCGATTTTCCCGCCCTCGCTTCCCTCATCGAGGCGCAGGTGAAGGGCGGAACGGACGCGCTCGTCGTGCTCGGCACCACGGGGGAACCCGCCACCATGACGGAGGAAGAAAAGACCGCCGTGCTCCTCTTCTGCAAGGAAAAACTTGCGGGGCGGGCACTCCTTATCGCGGGGGCGGGCGCGAACGACACTTCCGCCGCCGTGCGGGCTGCCGAACGGGCGGAACGGACGGGCGCGGACGGCATTCTCGCCGTCACCCCCTACTATAACAAGTGCACGCAAAAGGGGCTCATAGAGTACTACCGCACGATCTCCGAAGCCACTTCCCTTCCCATCATCGTCTACAACGTCCCGGGGAGAACGGGGGTGAACATCCTTCCCGAAACGATGGAAAGGATCGCCGAAATAAAATCGGTTGCGGGGATCAAGGAGGCGAGCGGCAACATGGCGCAAGTCATGGAGACGGCGCGGCTCATCCGCGGGAAGTGCGACTTATATTCGGGCGAGGACGCGTTGAACCTTCCCATCCTCTGTGCGGGCGGGGCGGCGGTCATTTCGGTGGTGAGCAACCTCGCGCCCGCGGGCGTGAAAGCACTCGTCGAAGCAATTTTCAAGGGGAATTTGGAAGAGGCGATTCGGTTGAACGACGAACTTCTTCCCCTCGCGAAGGCGTGTTTTGCCGAAGTCAACCCCATTCCCGTCAAGATGGGGGCGCACCTCCTCGGATTCGGCACGGGCATCCCCCGCGCTCCCCTCACCCCTCTCGAACCCGAGCATGCGGAATTGCTCCTTTCCGCCATGAAAAAATACGGATTACAGGTGAAAGCATGAAGATGATCGTCTGCGGTGCCCTCGGGAGAATGGGCTCCGAAGTATGTAGATACGCCCTCGAACGGGGCGACGAGGTGTTTGGGGTCGATATCGGCGTTGAAAAGATGAGCGGGAAGGCGGATCTTCCCATCTTCGATCGGTTGGGAAAAGCCCCTGTCGCCGATGTGCTCGTCGATTTTTCGTCCCCGCGCGGGATCGGAGAACGCCTGAAAATATGCAAAGAGCGGCATCTTCCCGCGGTGCTCGGTGCGACGGGGTATTCCGAAGAGGAACAAAAAGCCATCGACGAGGCGGCGGAACAAATCCCCCTCTTCGTTTCGGGAAATTTCTCCCTTGGGATCAATCTTTTACGGCTTCTCGTGAAGAAGAGCGCGGCGGTTCTGGACGGGTACGACATCGAGATCGTCGAACGCCACCACAATCAGAAGAAGGACGCTCCCTCGGGCACCGCCCTCATGCTCGCAAAGAGTGCGGAAGAGGGCTTGGGCGTTGGGCTTACCAAGGTGTACGGAAGAGAAGGGAACGTCGGCGCACGAGGAGAGAAAGAGATCGGCATCCACGCCGTGCGAGGCGGGAATATCGTCGGCGAACATGAAGTGATGTTTGCGGGCGAGGACGAGATCGTATCTCTCTCCCACTCCGCCCGAAGCAGAAAAGTGTTTGCCGTCGGGGCATACAGGGCGGCGCATTGGCTCCCCTCGCACGCCCAAGGAAAATACGGCATGGACGACCTCCTCGCCTCAATGACGGAGATGTGAACGAGGAAAGGCGAGCCCCTTCCTCTCGCTGTCCCCCTTGGGGAAAGTGTCCCGCAGGGACGAAAGGGGTTGAAAGTACGGAAAGGCAATAATTACGTCACCCTGAGCCGAAGGGTCGTCCGCCCTTGACGAGCCTTCGTGTCGAACGGGTCACCGCAGTTTTAAGTCTGAGGTGATTCCTACTTCGCGCAAGGACGCGCTCGTGCCGCCCAAGGAATGAACAGAATAAGGCGGGG
>CANPWF010000203.1 GCA_947581885.1 uncultured Clostridia bacterium | reverse complement strand
ACGTATTTTGTGGGCGCAAAGGGTGACAGCTCTACGCCGTCCGGCAGCGAGAAATAGGAATGGCATTATTATATCGGTCAGTGTACGCTACTCCCACCTCATTTCGAGCGCAGTCGAGAAATCTCGCACGGTTCTCAACACACATGTACGTATGGAGTTGGGCGAGATCCTTCACTGCGTTCAGGATGAGGTGCGTGTGCAAACAGACATGTACGTATGGAGGGTGGCGAGATCCTTCACTGCGTTACTTCGCCTTGCGGCTCGTGCGCCCTTCGGTCGGGCAGGATGAGGTGCGGGTGGCGTACTCCGTCCCGCCCCACGTTCATGTTTCGACTGCGCTCAACATGACGTGGGGCGCACGTCATCCTGAGCTTGTCGAAGGACGGACGTGCGCCGCCTCTTTCTCGGCTCTCCCGCTGTGCTGTCACGCGCTCTTCCGTTCCTTCCCCTCGGCTCCCCCGCTGGGGGAGCTGTCACGGCTGTCCTTGCCGTGACTGAGGGGGTGTTACAATTCCCCCGCCCTCATCTTCCGAAAAAGGAGTTGATGATCTCGGCGATCTTGGATTTGTAGACGACGTTCCCGTTGCCCGCCGAAAAGCAGAGCGGGGGATACACCACGCACCACCAATTGTCGCCCTCGCCCGTGCCGAGCTCCAAGATGAGCGCGTCGTACACGCCCGCCCCGAGGGTCACTTCCTCATAGACACGGGTGGGAAATTCCTCTTGACGGAGGCTCGCCCTCGCGCCGTATGAAAAGCCCTTTTCCGAGAGCACACGTTCGGCGAGCCGTTCGAGCGCGGGAAGTTCTTTTTCGATCATCTTCATCGCCTCGTCCTTCGTTTCGCACCCCGCAACGACGGGGGTGAGATACTTCACCGCCTCGTCTTTTACGAGATATTTCACCGCTTGGTCCTTTTCCCCATTGGAATTGGCGCGGATATGTACGCGAAGATAGGCATCGGCTTTGGGGGAAGAGGGGAGGCAAAGCAGGGCAACGGCAATGGTAGCGGCGACGAGAAGGGCGCAGACAAAAAACTTTTTCATGAAAAAACCTCCGCGGGAATGTGCGGAGGTTATGGACGCGGAAGAGCCGTTTTATACCTTCATTTCTCCTTTGCGAGCAAATTGCTCTCTTCGACGAGGGAAGTAAGTTCGGCAAAGGAGACGGACCCGTCGAGAAGCACGGTGCACCAATGTTTCTTGTTCATGTGCCAGCCGCGGAAATACTTTTTGCCGTCGACAAGAGCGTCGAGCTCGGCAGGCTCCATGCGGAAATCGAGGATATCCACCGTCTCTTTTCCTTCGAGCCCGAGTTTGTTCCTTTCGACCTGCCCCGTGAGCGCGTACCACTTGTTGTTATCTTTGCTCCGCCAAATGGCATAGGAGGGGAACTGTTCCCACAGAAATTCGGGCTCGTCGCCGTACGTTTCGAGGATATGTTTGGAAAGCATGCGGGGCTGTTCGGATCCGAAGGGGTCGGAAAGGAAGCACTTCTTTTCGATCTCTTCCAAAGCGGCGGCGAGCTCTTCCCTGACTGCCCCGACGAACGCCCCCGTCGCCCCCTCCACGCGGTGAAGGATATAGGGGTCTCCCGTGAGGGGATCGGTGAGCTCGTCCTTCATCTCCCCGCCTTGCACGGTGACGGTGAGAAGGAGCCCGCAAGGGAGTTCCTTTTGAAGCGTAAACGTTTCTTCGCTCTTCATAAATCCGTAGGCGAGAAGGGCGCGTTCGACGGGAATTTTCTTCATCGGTTCCTCCAAGTGCGTTCGATCACGCCCCCGCCGAGGCAGTCCGTCTCGTTATACAAAACGGCGTACTGCCCTTCGGTGACGGCGCGTTGGGGCTCGTCGAAGGAGATGTCGAGGGTATCTTCCCCCGTCCGCGTGACGGTGACGGGCTGTTCTTCCTGCCGATAGCGGAACTTCGCCGTGCAGCGGAAGGTGTTTTCCTTGGGCGGGAAGGGGATGAAGTTCATCTCCGAAACGGCGCACCCGTCCGAATATAAGGGGGATTCGTCCCCGTGGGAGACGTAGAGGATGTTATTCTTCAAATCCTTTTTGACGACGAACCAACGCCCGTCCTCGCCCCTCTTGCCGCCCAAGCCGAGCCCCCGCCGCTGTCCGAGGGTGTAGTACATGAGCCCGATATGTTCGCCCGCCTCTTCCCCCTCGAGGGTGAGGATCTTTCCCTTCTTTGCGGGAAGATAGTTCTTCAAGAAGTTTCGGAAATTTCTCTCGCCGATAAAGCAGATGCCCGTCGAATCCCGCTTCTTCGCGGTGGCAAGTCCGTTTTTTTCGGCAATGGCGCGGACTTCCCCCTTCGTCAAAGAGGAGAGGGGAAAAAGGACGTTTGCAAGTTGGGGTTGGGTGAGTTGGTTGAGAAAGTACGTTTGATCCTTATTGGAATCGACCGCCTTTTGCAGACGGTGTACGTTGTTCTCGTGCGAGATCCCGCAGTAGTGCCCCGTCGCGATATAGTCCGCGCCGAGCTCCTTCGCATATTCCGCAAAGGGACCGAATTTAATTTCTCGGTTGCAGAGCACATCGGGGTTGGGGGTCCTTCCCGCCTCGTATTCGGAGAGAAAACGGGCGAACACGCGATCCAAATACTGCTTGGAGAAGTCGACGGAATAGTAGGGGAGATCGAGAAGAGCGCACACCCGCTTGACATCTTCGAAATCATCGTCCGCGGGACAGACTCCGTTCTCGTCCGTCTCTTCCCAATTGCGCATGAAGAGCCCGACGACCTCGTAGCCCGCCTCTTTCAGAAGAAGTGCGGCGACCGAACTATCCACCCCTCCGCTCATTCCGATGACGACTTTGTTCCCCATTTCTCTCTTCCGAAAAATTTTTCTTTATTTTACCATATTCGCGCCAAAATATAAAGCATTTTTTTCGCGGTTGTGCTATAATGAAGAAAATTCAGCCGACTTATGAGGAAGATCGGGCGCAGGAAGCGGCTGAAAGACGAATGTACTCGTAGTGTAATTGGATAACATTACGGCCTCCGACGCCGTCGACTCCGGGTTCGAGCCCCGGCGGGTACACCATTTGATAACAAATCCGAACGCTCGATTTCCTCTAACGAGATCCGAATTGTCCCGTCCTTGTAGTTGCA
>CANPWF010000202.1 GCA_947581885.1 uncultured Clostridia bacterium | reverse complement strand
ATCCACGATAACTATGTGGGGGAGAACTATTCCTCGGTGTACACCTATCCCGACGACATGGGCAACAAAGACGGCAAGTGGTACGCTTGCTGCGGCATCTATCTCGATAACACGAGCGGCGGCAGAACGCCCATCGCGGAAGGGGAACGCTGGGAGGACGGCAAGGGCTTCATCGTCGAGAACAACTACGTCGCAGACGATACCCTCGATCAACCCTATCAGACGGTCAACGCGCGGAAGTCCTACAAGACGGACGACGGGAAAACTTACGTCTATTACATCATCAACAAGGTAGACGAGAGCAAGAAGGAAGAGATCTACAACGCTTCGGGCGTGAAAGAGGACGGCTTTACGGTATTGCCGACGGGCTGTGTTCTTTGGGGCGCACACACCGAGAGCGCGGAAGTTTCCACCGTGTTCGGAAACGGGCTCGGCACGCGGCAGGATACCGCCCTTATCCTCATGGGGAAGGACGGCAAGCAAGTTCAACTCGCTCCCGAAGATATCCTCTCTTGGACGGATACCGCCGTCACCTTCAAGACTGCCAACTACCTTTCGGGCGAAGTGTTCGCCATGAATAAGGAAGGCAAGGCGAGCAATGCCATTGTGGCGACGCTCAACGTCGATCGGCAGTACTGCATGCTCGGGCAGTTCGAAGAGAGCTGGGGCGGGCTCTCGGGGCTCGAAAGAGACTTGCAGACGCACACCATCAGTCTCAATAACGACGCGAAGCACGTTTGGGCTTCTTCCTATCAGGGCGCGTTCGAACCCAAGTGGGCGTTAGACGGCAACTCGGGTTCCCTTTGGGCGAGCGATCCCACTGATCCGGACCCGACGATCGAGATCTATCTCGACGGCGAAAAGGTGGGGCGTATCGTGCTCAATGCCCGTACGGACGGCGGCGGGGACGCGGAGAGCAGATACAATGTTACTGTCTCCGTAAGGATCAGGTCGACGTCCGATCAGGCGGACGAAAACGGATTCGAATGGATCAAAGTCAAGGATATTACGGAAGAGGACGGTTTCGCCGCATACGGTGCCTTCGAGATGAGTCTTGCGGGAACGCCTGCGGAAGGTAAACTCATCTACGGCGTTCAAGTCAAAAAGACGGTCTCCAATGCGGAAAATCATTTCCTTACCGTCGCCGATGTCATCCTGATCGCACCGTAATCACCGAAAGCTGCGAGGTAACGAATGGAAAACAGCAAAAACGCAACCCAAGACGCTCCGAAGAAACGGAAAAAGTTCAACCTCTACAAGAAGGACAACATCACGTACACCGCGATGTGCCTTCCGATCGTCATCAAAACGTTGATCTTCTCGATCCTGCCCCTTTTGTGGCTGTTGATGGCGTTCGAAAATTATAAGGGGTTCTTGGGGATCTTCGGAAGCAAATGGGTCGGCTTTGCGAATTTCACATATTTCTTCCGTTCGAAGGTCGTGTGGAAGGTCATCTGGAACACGCTCTCTTTGAACTTGCTCTTCGTCATTGTCGGTACGCCGTCTACGGCGGTCATGGCACTTTTGATGTACGAGATGAAGAACAAGTTCGCCACCAAGTTCTTCCAGACCATCTACTTCATTCCGTACTTGATCTCTTGGACGGTGGCGGAGTACTGCATTGAGGGCATTTTGGGGACGAACGGGCTCATCAACACCGCTTTGAAGGGGGTGCACTTGGGCACCATCGACTTCTACAATGCCGCGAACGGGAAACTTTGGCCGTGGATCTTGCTGCTGTGCGGCGCGTGGAAGGGGCACGGCTATTCGGTCATCATGTACTACGCGAGTTTGGTGACGATCGATACCGACCTCTTCGAAGCCGCCAAGCTCGACGGGGCGAACAGGGCACAACGCATGTGGTACATCTCGGTGCCCCATCTTCGCAAGATCGTGGCGATCCTTCTCATCATGTCGATGGGGGGCATCTTCCACTCCGACTTCGGTCTCTTCTGGTTTATTCCGAAGAACGACTCGTTGAGGTCACTCCTCGATACGACGGAAGTCCTCGATACGTATATCTATCAGCTCTCCATACGGGAGACGAATTACAGCGCGGGTACGGCGATCGGGCTCATCCAATCGATCGTAGGCACGGTGATTTTGCTCCTTACCAACTTCATCTGTAAAAAGCTCGATGAAGATACGGCGTTCATTTGAGGAGGGGAGCATGAGGAAAAGAAACAAAAACAAGATCGGGCATACGATCGTATTCGACGTATTCAACGTCCTTTGGATGACGTTGTTTGCGATCTACTGCCTCATTCCGCTCATGATCATGATCGCAGCGTCCTTCTCTTCGGACGAGGCGATCCAAGCGTACGGCTATTCCCTCTTCGTGAGAGACTTCACCTTTCAGGCGTACAGCGTGGTATTCAAGAACGCGGTGCCCCTTCTTCGGGCGTACGGGGTGAGCTTTATCGTGACGGGCGGCGGAACGCTCCTCAACGTCTTTGTGACGGCGATGATCGCCTATCCGCTCTCCAAACCGCATTTCAGGCTGAAAGGACCGGTTACGGGGCTTCTTCTCGTCACGATGCTCTTCTCCCCCGGGATGGTGCCTTCCTACATTCTCATCACGCAGTATTTGAATTGGAAGAACACCCTCGCCGTCATGATCATTCCGCAGATCGGTACGACGTTCAACATCATTTTGCTTCGCACCTTCTTCAAGGATATCCCCGCGGAGATCGGCGAAAGCGCGAAGATGGACGGCTGTTCGGCGTTCAGGGAGTTTTTGGTGATGTCGATCCCGCTCTCCCTTCCCGCGCTCGCAACGTGTTCCATCCTCGTCGCGCTCAACTATTGGAACGACTGGGGCACCGCGTACCTCTACATCAGCGATAACAAGCTGTGGAACGTGCAGATGCTCATGATCAACCTCGTGCAGGAAGTTCAGCTCTGGAAATCCAAGCTCGGGCTCCTTGCGGGGTCGCAGAGTTCGGATTCCATCGTCATGGCGACGTGCGTTTTGGGGACCCTTCCCATCGTGGGTGTGTTCCTCGCATTGCAAAAGTACATCGTGAGCGGCATGACGGTAGGGGCGGTAAAAGGGTAATCAGGGCAATATGGGGGAGTACGCGCGGAAGGTGAGTTTCACCTTGAAGCCGAGCTTCTCCTCGACGTA
>CANPWF010000201.1 GCA_947581885.1 uncultured Clostridia bacterium | reverse complement strand
GGTGCGACGCGGTGGATCGGGATCGGCCCGTTGACGATCCAACCCTCCGAACTTGCGAAGTACGGCTTTGTCCTCTTCACGGCGGGATATTTTGCGAAAAATCCTTCCCGCATGCGGAACTTCAAGGGTATTTTGCCCGTGCTCGGGGCGGGGATCTCGATCTGCGTTCTCATCATGTTGGAACCCAACATGTCGGTGACGATGTGCGTGGGGGCACTCATGATCGGCATGATCTTCTTGGGGGGAGCCTCTTGGAAGTCCCTCGCCCTCATCTGCATTCCCGTCCTGTTTGCGGTGCCCGCGCTGATTTTCGCCGAACCGTACCGCCTGCAACGGCTCTCCGCCTTCCTCGATCCATGGGCTTCCCCCAAAGAGGAGGGATATCAACTCATCCAATCGCTGTATGCCCTCGGAAACGGGAACTTTTTCGGCGTGGGGCTCTTCCGCTCCCGCCAGAAGTACCGCTTCCTTCCCTTTGCGGAGAGCGACTTCATCCTGTCCGTCATCGCGGAGGAGACGGGCTTTTTCGGCGTTCTCGTGCTCTTTTTCCTCATCGGTTTTGTGATCTGGCGGGGATTTCGCATCGCAAATTCCTGCGAAGATCTCTATGGGTATCTTCTCGTCTCGGGCATCGTACTTTCCTTTGCGGTGCAATCCTGTTTGAATGCCCTCGTCGTGAGCGGGTGTATTCCGCCCACGGGATTGCCCCTTCCTTTGATCTCGGCGGGGAACACTTCCCTCATCGTCACCATGGCGGGAATGGGGGTCGTGTATGGCGTTTCGAGGCACAACCCGCCCGCAAAATTTCATAAGATAAACTGATCAAGGGCGGGTTTTTTCCGCATTTCCGAAATACACGAGGAGATACAAAATGGATACATATATCATAGAGGGGGGTAGGCGGCTCTTCGGGCACGTCGACGTGCAATCGGCGAAGAATTCCGTCCTGCCCCTTCTTGCCGCATCCATCCTCACCGCGGATCGGGTGCGTATCCGAAAGGTGCCGCGGATCACCGACGCGATGTGCATGGTGCAGATCTTGCGGGAATTGGGTGCGCTGGTGGAATGGAGCGGCGAGGATGTCGTTGTGGATAGTTCGCAGGCGTGTTCGCATACGATCTCGTCCGCGCTCACAAAGGAACTCCGTTCCTCCGTCTTTATGCTCGGATCCCTGCTCACGCGCTTTCACCGCGCCGTCATCGCATATCCCGGCGGTTGCGATATCGGATTAAGACCTATCGACCTTCATCTGAACGCGCTCAAACGGTTGGGCGTGGAGATCGCCGAGCGGGAGGGGTACATCCACTGCGAATGCGAACGGCTGCGCGGGGCGGAGATCGCCATCGATTTCCCAAGCGTCGGGGCGACGGAGAACATTCTTCTCGCCGCCGTGATGGCGGAAGGGAGAACGACCGTGCAGGGAGCGGCGAAAGAACCCGAGATCGTCGACCTGCAAAATTTTCTCAATGCGATGGGCGGAAAAGTGCGCGGCGCGGGGACGGACATCATCGAGATCGAGGGGGTGGAAGAGCTCCGCGGCGTGGCGTTCACCCCCGTAAAAGACAGGATCGAGGCGGGCACTTTCCTCATCGCATGCGCCATTTGCGGCGGAGAAATCGAGGTCGAGGGGGCAAAAGAAGAGAATATCGGCTTGCTTTTACATAAATTGCGTGAAAACGGTTGCAAAATCCATAGCAAAAATGATAAAATAAAGATAGCGAGTTATGGAAAACTTCGGGCGAACCGCCGCATCGAGACGATGCCCTTCCCCGGGTTTCCCACCGACCTGCAAGCGCAGGTCACCGCCCTGAATGCAAGTTGCGACGGCGGTGCGCTCATCGTGGAGAACCTCTTCGAGACGCGATTCAAGTACGTTCCCGAACTCATCAAGATGGGGGCGGATATCGAGGTGAAGGGGCGGCATGCCTTTGTGCGCGGCGTTCCGCGGTTGCACGGGGCCACCGTCACGGCGGGGGATCTTCGCGGCGGGGCGGCGTTGGTGCTTGCCGCGCTCGGTGCGGAAGGAACGAGCGAAGTGCTCGATCTCTCGCATATCGACAGGGGATATTCCGACTTGGAAGGAAAACTCAAATGCTTGGGGGCAGAGATCAAGCGCGTGCGCGTGTAGTCTCCATGGAAGTTACGGATGAAAACGAGAGTCATTTTAACAACGGTCATCGCATTTTTGCTCCTCGTCGCCGTGGTCGCGGCGGGGCTCAACACCGTTTTCACGGTCACGCTCGTCGAAGCGGAGTTCACCCTCGTCTCCGATCAGGGGAAAGAGGATGCCGCCGCCCTGCAAAAGAAGCTGAACGCCTACCGCGGCAAGAGCACGACTTTCCTCTCCCTTTCCCGTATCTCCGAAGAGGTGGACGCATTCCCTTGCTTCCGCCTCGAAAGCGTCGAAAAACGCTTCCCTTCCTCCATCGAAGTCAAAGTCACCGAGCGAAAGGAGACCTTTGCCGTTTCAAACGGGGAGACGTATGCCATTCTCGACGAGACGGGGGCATATATTTACGACGGCGATAACATCAACCGCGCGGGCGGGGGGAACATCGAACTTCTCGGGTTCGGCGAACTCACCTTCGAGCGGGGCAAACAGATTTCGGGCGAACACACCGAAGAGCTCTTTGCCGCCTTCTCCGTCCTCTCCGAAAAACTCGGCGAAGCGCGGGCGAGCGTCGTCTCTATCGCCTATACCACCAACGGCGTGCAGAACTTCCTCGAGATCACCATGCGGGAGGGGATCCGTATCAAGATCGAAGATCCCAAATCCCACGCGGCGGAAAAGACGGATGCCGCCCTTTCAAACGAGGAGCGCGGGTATTTCTCCCGCACGGGCGAACAGCGGGTCCGCGGGGAGATCACGGCGTACGAGCTCGACGAGGACGGTTCGATCGCCGTCAACTACGACGGCGGGAAGGAATAAATTGCCGAACGCATTCGCGCCCTTTGCCCATGGCAGGGGGCGTTCTTTTATGCCTTCCGAGGGGGAAATATCCGTAATTTTCTTGACAAAAGGGAGGGCGTTTGTTATAATAGGGAAGAAAGTCGGGAAATCCGCGAAAGAGGAAGGAGTATGGGGCGCAAAAGCGTAGCGATTCTGAATATCCGTTCGTCCGAACTCTCCGTGCATGTCGGGGAGAGG
>CANPWF010000200.1 GCA_947581885.1 uncultured Clostridia bacterium | reverse complement strand
GTCTGCCCTTGACGACCCTTCGTGTCGAACGGGTCACCGCAGTTTTAAGAACATAAGTCTAAGGTGATTCCTCGACTACGCTGTCCGACCGTAAAGGGCACGGTCGGACAGCTGCTCGGAATGACGTGATTTTATAGCACGCCGTACACCCAACCCCTTTCGGCGCGGAAGATCGCCGCGCCACTTCCCCCAAAGGGGGAAGCAAGAGAAGGGCGGGCACACCCCAACGGGGGCAGCGAAAAAAAGAGGAATACGAAACGGTAGCACTCTATTCCACTTTCCTTTATAAAAAACAATTGTCCGACCGCCTAAGCGGTCGGACAATTGCTCAAATTTACTCACACTCTATCCCGTTATTTCACCCTGTCCCGTTTTTTCCTTTATATCGTTTTTCCTACCCCATGTCCCCATTTTTCCATTATCAGCTCTGACCCGTGGACGAAACGTCGTCCTCGTTCGGGTCCTTCGGGTCGGGCGAGATCATGCAATATTTCGGGTTGTGCGCGTACTTCTTTTTCTGCTTTTTCATCTCTTCCTCCCGCGGTAACTTGTGCAAAAAGCCCCCCTTTCATTCACCCCTGAATCTCTTTGAGGACTTTGGAGAACTTCTCCGTCTGTTCGTCGAGCATCATCTTCGCGGCGGGCTGGACTTCATAATAGTTCCTTGCAAGCATCTCTTCGAACACGAGAAACTGCGTATCGGTTTCCCCGCCGTAGCTCTTCAAGATCTCCTTGCGGAATGCCTTGCTGCTCCCCTCGGTGAGGGCGACGGCGTAGTAATTCATGAGCAGTTTTTCGCCGTCGAGCACATCTTGCAGCGCGTCCTTTTCGTTGAGGGTGGTCTCCTTTTTGGAAAGTTTCATCTCTTCCCTCCGAGCAGTGCATTCAACGAAGCGAACCTTGCCGCGTGCTGTTCGGCGATCTCCCCCATCCGTGCGGCGAGCGAAACGTCGGTGAGGGTGTTGGAATACATCCGCGCCTTCTTGCACGCCATCTCTTCTCCCGTGAGAACATGGCTCAATACATCTAAATCCTTCATCGTCATAGCAGTCATAAAAAAACCTCCTGCGCCTGTTATCGACGAAGGAGGGAAGTTTTATTCGTCTTTTTCCGAAGAAGGACAGTACGGGGAAAGCGAACACTCTCCGCAGTGGGGGCGGGGGGCGCGGCAAACCTTCCGCCCGTGCCAGATAAGCAGGTGATGCGCCTTCGACCATACCTCTTGGGGAAGCACCCGCATCAACCCCTCTTCCACTTCCAAAGGGGTCTTGCCCGCCGCCAAATTGAGGCGGTTGCTCACGCGGAACACATGGGTATCCACCGCGATCGCGTCCCCGCCGAACGCGACGGCATACACGACGTTCGCCGTCTTTCTCCCCACCCCCGCGAGGGTGCGGAGCTCTTCAAGGGTGGAAGGCACTTCCCCGCCGAATTTCTCCATGATATCATGGGAAGCGGAGAGGATATGCTTCGCCTTGTCCCGATAGAACCCGCACGAAAAGATAATTTTTTCGAGCTCTTCCTGCTTTAACGAGAGCATGCTTTCGGGGGTGTTGTGCCCCTCGAAGAGCACCCGCGTCACCTTGTTCACCCGCTCGTCCGTACACTGCGCGGAGAGAATGACCGCGACGAGCAGTTCATACGGGCTGTTGAAGAGCAGGGCGGGGCGAGCGTCGGGATAGAGCGCGTCGAGCTCCCGCATGATCGACTGTATTCTTTCGTCCATACCCGCATTATACCGCGGGCGGGTGAAAAAATCAAGCGATTACAGCGGGCGGATCCCCCCGCCTTGCACTTTCCAGAACCCCGAAAACGCCGTGTAATTCTTCCTGAAAAGCACTGTTTTTACCCGCGGGAAGAACGCCCCGTCGAATTCCGCCGAAACGCCGCAACCCGCTCTTGTTTCCCGCGGGGTGGAAATGAGCCGAGCGGGCACCCCCGCCCCCCGCAATGCGGAGACGCAGTCGACCGCCTGCGCCCGCGAACGAAATACCGCGATGATCTTCATCCTCTCTCCTTTGTATATCTTCCCGTTTTTTTTCGTATAGATAGGTATTCCCCTTTTCGGAGTGCCTATGATCTATCTCGATAACGCCGCCTCGGGCGGCACCAAACCCGCCGAAGTCGTGCATGCCGTCCTCTCTTCCCTTCGCCTCTGCGCCAACCCCGGGCGGAGCGGACATCGCCTCGCCCTCGCGCTCGCCGAGCGGGTGCACGCCTGCCGCGCACTCCTTTTTGACCTCTTCGACGGATACGGCGTGGAAAAGGTGATCTTCACCAAAAACTGCACCGAAGCCCTCAACATCGCCCTCATGGGAGTGCTCGAAGAGGGCGATCACGTCGTGGCGAGCTGCCTCGAACACAACTCCGTCCTCCGTCCCCTCGAAGCCCTCAAACGGACGAGGAAGGTGACGGTAGACGTCGCCCTTCTTTCCGATCGGAAACTCCTTCCCGAGACGGTTTTGTCCCTCGTGAACGAGAGAACGCGCATGGTGTGCGTCACCGCCGCCTCCAACGTGACGGGAGAAGCCCCCGATCTGCTTTCCCTCCGCCGTCTGCTCCCGCCCCATATCCTCCTGCTTGCGGACGGAGCGCAAGCCGCGGGGCATTTCCCCATCCGCATGAAGGAGACGGGGATCGACCTGCTCGCGCTTGCGGGGCACAAGGGACTGCACGCGATCCAAGGCGCGGGGGCACTCCTCTTTTCCGACCGTGTTTCCCCCCGTCCCGTCCTCTTCGGGGGAACGGGAAGCGAGAGCGAACATCTCGATATGCCCCTCTTCTACCCCGACCGCCTCGAAGCGGGCACCCTCTCTTTCCCCGCGATCGCCTCGCTGTTCGAGGGTGCACTCTACGCCCTTCATCATGCGGAAAAGGACGGGGAAAGGCTCCTTCGTTTGACGGAAGCCGCCCACCGAGATTTAACCGCCCTTCCCGCCTACACCGCCTACTCTTCGCCCAACCGCAGCGGAATTTTCGCCTTCGCCCACCGAACGCGCACGTCCGAGGACATCGCCGCCGAACTCAACGATCGGTTCGACATCGCCGTAAGAGGCGGGCTGCACTGTGCGCCCCTCGCGCACGCCGCCTTGGGGACGGCGGAAAACGGGCTCGTGCGGGCTTCCTTCTCCCCCTTTCAGGGCATGCGGGAGAAGAACGCGCTCATCGCCGCTCAAAAAACTGCAATG
>CANPWF010000199.1 GCA_947581885.1 uncultured Clostridia bacterium | reverse complement strand
ACTATCTCACCGACGGCCTCCTGCACTGATTTTTTTTCTTTCTAACACTGTCTCATATGTTTGACAAACCTACATTTGAGCAAAATTCCTGAAATGCGGGATGGGAGCGAAAAGAAATATGGGTTGCAAAGGGCGTTTCGATGGTGGAAGATAGAATTTCGGTATGAAAAAAGTCCGACGGCGAAGGAAGTGGTCGGACAAAATCGGGTTAAGAAGTGCATTCAAAGCCCGTGGCGACAAATAAATTACGGTCGAGAAAGTCGCGGCGGGCGATAGAATAAGCACTCAAACAAAGTCGTGGCGGGTATAGTTCAACAAACAAAGCCCGTGGCGGGTATGGTTCAACAAACAAAGCCCGCGGCGGGTATAAGGCAACAAACAAAGTCAAGGCAAGCGAGCTTCGGTCAGGCGGTGGTTTGCCAATCGGAGATGTTGCGGGCGGCGGGTTCTTCGCCGTGGCGTTCGACGGCGGTGCGGTTCTTATCGTCGTGGATGAGGCATCCCGCGCCGTTCACGCATCCCCCCGCGCACGCCATGCCTTCGATAAAGTTATTGGGGAGAACCCCTTTGCTCGCGCGGAGAAGAGCGGAGCGGCACTCGTCGATCCCGCTGCAAACGACGGGGTCGATGGCAAAGGAACTCCCCCTCTCTTCGAGGGCGCGTTTCACTGCCTCGGCAACGCCGCCCGAGCGGGCGAATCTTCTCCCGAATCCCGAAGCGTCGTTCAAGGGCTCGGAGGGAAGGTTGGAGACATCGATCTCCTTGCTGTCGATGAGGGCGAGCAGTTCTTCGAAGGTGATGACACTATCGAGAAGTCCCCTGTACTCTTCGCGGCGGAACTCCGCTTTCTTCGCGGTGCACGGTCCGATGAACACCGTCTTGCAGTTCGGCTCCTTCTCCTTCAAAGCGCGGGCGAGGGTGCCGACGGGAGAAAGGCTCTCGGAGACGTTTCCCTTCAAAGACGGGAAATTCTTTTCGAGATAGGAGACGAAGGCGGGGCAGCACGAGGAGATGAGAAAGCCCTTCTCTTCGAGCTCCTTTGCCTCGTTCCAAGCCGCCATATCCGCACCGAGCGCGACTTCCCGAACGCCCGCAAACCCCAGTTCACGGATGGCGGAGACGACCTGTCCGAGTTCGGAATACGGAAATTGCGCCGCGATCGAGGGGGCGACGAGGGCATACACGGGGTAGCCTTCGCTCTTCCCGCCGAGAAGCAGGTCGATGACGTCGAGGATATAACTCCGATCGGCGATCGCCCCGAACGGGCAAGCGCATGCGCACGCCCCGCAGGCGACGCACTTTTCGTAGTCGATGACCGCCTCTTTCTCCTTCCCCATGGAGATGGCCTTCACCTTACAGCTCTGCTCGCAGGGGCGTTTATAGTTGTGAATGGCGGTGTACGGGCAAGCCTTTGCGCACGCGCCGCACTCCACGCACTTCGTCTTGTCGATATACGCTTTCTGATTGTGGTCGAAGGAGATCGCGTCCCGCTTGCAAGCCTCTTCGCAGCGGTGCGCAAGGCAGCCGCGGCACGCGCTCGTCACCTCGTAACCGCCCGCGGGGCAGTCCTCGCAGGCGATATCGATGACCTGAATGACCTTACGGCTGCGGCGGTTCCCCCCGATGGCGAGGCGGACGCGTTCGGAGAGGATCGCCCGCTCCTTGTACACGCAGCAACGCATGGTCGGGATCTTCCCCGGGGAGATGATCTTGGGGATCTCGGTGACGTTTTCGAGGAGGTTATCCGTCCATGAGAGCCGAGCGACTTCGCGCAGGACCTTATATTTGATGAGTTGGACTTTTGTATCGAAACGGTGCATCAATCTTCCTCCTCTGTCCATTTCAAGAGCATTTGTCGGCGGGCGGGATCGGAAGCCCTCGGAAGCTGTGCCGCGGCGATGAGCGGGATCCATTCCCGCATGTAAGCACGGGTCGTCGCCCCCTGCGATTGGCGGCAGAACTCATCGGCGTACTCTTCCGCAAAGTCGTCCGCCCCCGCAAGGTGCAACAGAAGATACGTCTTGGTCGCGTCCGCGGTCGCGTTGCCCTGACTTGCGTGCGACCAGTCGACGATATACGGCACCCCGTCCCCCGCGAGAATGACGTTGCTCGGGATGAAATCGCCGTGCAGAACGTGGGTATGGCGGCGCATCGCGTCAAGCCGCATGGAAAAATCGTAGCGGGTGGAAGCGTCGAGTTCGCAGCCGAGGATCTTCATTTTGAGTTTATCGATGTACTTGGTGAGGAGAAGATGCTTGCGCGAATGGATGTCCCGCTGAATCGAGACGAACTGTTGAAGGAGTTCCTTTATTTTCTCGGGGTATTCGCGGAAGAGATCGGAAAACGTTTTTCCCTCGATATAGTCCATGACGATCGCCGATCTGCCGCCGATGACGGTGACTTCCCGAAAGCGGGGAATATTGAGACCCGTCTCCGCGACGCGCGCCTGATTGATCGCCTCGTTGAGGATATCGGACTTGCTGTACGTCTCGTCGAAGAGCTTGACGAGCTTGTCCCCGTCGCGATAGACGACTTTATCTTTCCGCTGAGCGACGATCTCCATGCCCCGCCTCCCGTTGTTTTTTATCAATTATAAAGCATTTTTGCGCATTTGGCAAGACCATTTCGGAAAATTTCCTTTTAGAGGGACAAAAAATGAAAAATCGGGACATGGAAATGGCGGAAATGGAAGTGCGTTCGAGGCGTTGAAGAGGCAGTAAAAATCGCCTGATTTGGATGAAAATGGCGACATGGGGTCGGAAAAATGAGATGAGGCGAAGGATTTTGCACGGTTCCGTACGGGCATGTATGTACATACCGCCACCTCATCCTGAACGAAGTGAAGGATCTCGCCCAACTCCATACATACATGCGTGTTGGGAGTAGTGAGTGATTTCTCGACTGCGCTCGAAATGAGGTGAGAGTAGCGTACCCCGATCACTATAATAATGCCATTCCTCTTTTTCCTCGCTGCCCCCTCTGGGGGAAGTGCCCCGCAGGGGCAAAAGGGGTTGGAGTGTACGAACCAAACCCCCACTCCTGCCCCGCCCCCTTTGAAAGGGGGCAGGTAATAAGGCGTGACGTAATTATACAGTTGCGTACATTCACACCCCCTCAGTCACGCCAAGGGCGGCGTGACAGCTCCCCCAAAGGGGGAGCCAAGAGGAACGGAGAAAGAGCACGCGCCCCGCA
>CANPWF010000198.1 GCA_947581885.1 uncultured Clostridia bacterium | reverse complement strand
GGGTATGGGTGTGGTATAATGGAAGCACGCCAAAATCGCCTCAACGCTCATGCGCGCGAAGAAAATTTCTACGTATTCCTCGCGGGTTGGTGTCGGACTTCGTTTTTCGGGATCCTTCGGGCTTTGCCCTCAGGATGACGCGGAAAATGCGGCTCCTTTTTGGGAAGGAGAATGCAAAGTGGGCGGGCGCAGAAGCGATGAGCGACGCGGCGAAAAAACTATGATTCAGGAGGAAAATATGAAAAAGCACTTTTTGCGTGCGCTTGTGGTACTGCTGATGGCGTGCCTCGGCGTCGGAGTTCTGGCGGCTTGCGGCGACGGAACTGATCCCGAAAATCCCGAGAACCCCGAAAATCCCGAAAATCCCACTTCGCCCGCAGCCGCGGATCCCCTCGAAGGCGTTTGGTCGGACGGAACAGGCAGTATTGAGGACGCAACTTTTACGATCAAGGTGGATGGCAATACAGCGCATGTTGTTGAGAAGATGGATCTAAGCTTCGGTGACGCGACCTCATTTCTCTATCTGTACATCCCGCTCACCAAGGGCGCAGACGGGAGCTTCTCCGCTTCGGGTGCAGCCGGTACCTCTACCACTTTCAAAGTGAATGAGGAGAACAAACTCGTAATGACATTTAAGCAGGGAGATAGCGAACCCGAGAGTGAAACGCTTTCGACCAAAACGGCTCTTCCCGCAACGCTCAACATTACGGGCACCCAATACGCGACCTACATGGGCGATGAGGCGTCGATCAGCTTCGGAACTACGCCTTCGATCACGTATGGCGACGAGGCACTCACCGAGGTGAAGCTCGTCGATGTCGGCGGATACAAGGTTATTACGGCAAAATATGATACGGATTCCGTTTCTGTAATCGTTTTTGAGGAAGGAACCGCGAAAAAAGCATGTATCTCGCTGAACAACAGTATGATGAGCGCGGTGGTCGTAGAACTCTCTTCAACGCCTGCGCCCGCACCTACAATGTACACGGTGACGTTCAGTTTCGGCACCGAGCCCCATGCCATGCAAGGCGTGACCCCGCCCGCAGATGAAACAGGAAAATACGCAGGCGCGACAATCTATTTGGACGAAATCTTACGTACAGAGGACGGCTGGGAATTTGATGGCTGGTACACGAAGAACGGAGAAAAGTTCAATAATACTTATTCCGTCGATCCCGCCGACGCGGACGGAACGACAATCACCCTCACCGCGAAGTGGAAATTGAATAAGACCTTAAATCAACAGATCAACCCGCCGCAATTCACATATTTAACTCCCACGTGGACGGACCCCGATGTCCTTACTCCCGGTAAAATCTTTACCTATTCGGGGACGATCGTGTCCACGCAAACGCAAGTGGCGGATCAAAATTATCGTTGCCCTATCGTCTATCTGTATACGGGCGATGCTCCTACCGAATTTATCCGTACCGATAACTGGATCGGCTGGGACGGCGGAGATTGGGGCGCTGCTAATACTCCGCGTGTGTCACAAGGCGGAGTTTTCCGTGGAGTTGGAGTGTCGCCATTGTATGATGACGATTATAGGGCGATGCTCACAGATGGAAAGATCACGATTTCTTTCGATTGGTCGAATGTGAATTGCATCTACATCATCATTGCTTTGTCGAGTAACGATGAGACAAAGACGCAGAGGCAAGTCTACGTGTTTCACGGAGTCGATGGAGCCAAGATTGAGCATGAGGAATACAAAGTCGGCTTTGGTGGCGAGGCCGTGAATTACACGTTTACCAAGAAAACGGATACGTCGGTTATTCCCGCGGTGCAGGTGAGCGCAGACCAAACCAATGTTGAAGTCGGTAGCGACGCTCTTGATTTAGGGTTTACGGGGGAGAAGCCCGTTTGGATCGGCGCTCCCATTTCTGCGGGTGAAAAAGTGGAGATCAACGGAACGTTGAAGATGAAGCAGACGGATGTTGACGATCAAACCTACTTCGTTCCCATTCTCAATGTTTTCTCAAAGCCTTACGGGTCTGCGTTTGCCCGCATGGATAATTGGGTACAATTTTTTGCGATGGAAGGCTGGAACGTGACGACGAGAGCGGAGAACTTCAGCAGCAAGTCGGGCGCGGAGGGCACCGTAAAGATCACCTTCGATTGGACGGATGCCGATCACCTTGTCCTTTCTGTTGCATTCACGCCTACGGGCGGGCAAGAAGCGACCACCACGTTTACATTCTCCAAGATAGAGGGGGCTACGGTTGCCCAGCAACTTTATATCGGTATCGGCGGTGAGGGGATCCACCTTACGGGTACCGTTACGAGAACGCCTGCCGCCGAATAAGCGGGAAACGGAACGAAAAAAAATCTCACGGGAAACCGTGAGATTTTTTCGTGGAGGATTGCGTTTGTGGGAAGATTCACTCACGCGCCGCCGCGGCTCAAAGAGCCGCGGCGGCGCGTGAGGTATGAGGGGGGAACCGAGGGGATAACGAAACACCCCTCACCACCGCCTACGGCGGAGCCGCCCCCAAGGGGGACGGGGCGGACTTCGTTGCTCGGGGAAGATACACTCGCCGCGCGCCGACGCTGTGGCGTCGGCGCGCGGCTCGGTATGAGGGCAGCCAAGAAGGGGCGGTATGAGGGTAGCCGAGCGCAAAATTATCCGATGCGGCGGAAGAAGGGGTGGTAGTCCAAAATCTCGTCGATGGCGGCGAGGGTCTCCTCGGAGAGTTCCAAGCCGCTCGCCTGTGCGTTGGCGCGCAGTTGCGCGGGGCGCGACGCGCCTGTAATGACCGAACTTATCTGCTTCTTCCTGAGGATCCATGCGAGGGCGAGCACCGGGAGGGAGACTTCCAGCCCGTCGGCAATTTCAAGGAGGCGTTCCACCTTGTCCAAATTTTCCTCGGTGAGCAGTTTGTTGATCTGCTTGTCCGCCTGCCACGTGGCGCGGGAGCCCTCGGGCAGGGGCTGTCCCTTGCGGTATTTGCCCGTCAGAAGTCCCTGCGCGAGCGGCGAGAACGGGGTGATGCCCACGCCGTACTTTTCGCAGATGCCCATGATCTCATCTTCAATATACCTGTCGACCATGTTGTACTGCGGCTGAATGACGGAAAGCGGGCGCAGGTTGTTCTCCTTGGCGATGTGGATGGCCTCGGTGATCTGCACGGGCGACCACTCCGAGACGCCGTAGTAGAGAATTTTGCCCGCCTTCACGAGGTCGGAGAGGGTCTCCACGGTCTCCTCAATGGGGG
>CANPWF010000197.1 GCA_947581885.1 uncultured Clostridia bacterium | reverse complement strand
TATGCGGAAGGCGTACGCCTGTTCGGCATCGCGCTCTCCAATCTCTTTACCCTGCTCGCCCCCGATGCCGTCCTGCTCGACGGGATCGTGTTCGACGAGATCCCCCTCTTCTTCGAGGACCTCAAGAAGAGCACCTACGAATTCTTCGGCGGAGCGTGCAATCTCCTCCGCGCCGTCCACCGCCGCGGCGCGCCCGCCGTCGGAGCATCCATTCTCACGATAGAAAAAAATCTGGAGTCCATCATTCTCGATGATCAAATGTGTCCTCTTTGACCGCGACGGAACGCTCGGCTGGCTCGACGACGTACGTTTCCCCACCCCTTTCCATCCCTTTGCGCCCATTGCGGAGACGTTTGCGAAGATCAAGGCGCTGGGCTTAAAGGTGGGCATCATCTCCAACCAATCGAGCATCGCGCGCGGGACCGCCGGCGGTTACGACTTTGCGGCGGAATTCCGTTCCTACGGCGCGGACATCTGGGAGATCTGCCCGCACGATACCGCGGACGGCTGCAACTGCCGCAAGCCGAAGAGCGGGATGCTCCTCTCCGTCTCGGCGCGGCTCGGGCTCCCCACGCGCGAGATCCTCGTCGTGGGCGACCGTTTGAGCGACATCCTCTGCGCCGAAAACGCGGGGAGCGAGGGCGTGCTCGTGCTCACGGGCAAGGGAAAGGACGAACGCATGGCAGTGCTCGGGCTCTTCCCCCATGTCACCGTACTGCCCCGCTTCGACGATGTTCCCGCCCTTCTCGAAGCAAGGAACGGCAAAACCCGGTAAAAATCATTTTTTTGAAAAATATAGCAATGCACCTGACACACTCCCCGCGGGGGATCATATTTTACGTAAATTATATCAAATTTTGATGAAATCGGAGGAATACCAATGGAATTCTTTGCAAAACTGTGCAGCATCATGCTCGCATGCTGTTGTTGTTTCGGCTTTGCCGCTTGCGGCGGGGACGGCGAGGAAAAAGATCCCCCTGCCGCGCCCGTTGCGCAGTCCATCTCCGTCTCCGGGATGAAAACGGGATTTGAATACGGCGAAGAGTTCTCTGCCGGGGGGCTCATAGTCACCGCAAAATACTCGGATGGGGTCACAAAAACGGTAGAAGCAACCGACTACACGGTGGACAGTTCCGCCTATCGGAAGGATGCCGCGGGCACCTACACCATCTGGGTGATCTCCGGCAAACTCAAGGCGCACTACAGCGTAACGGTGGGAAAACGCACCTATAACGGAAATTGGAACGAGGACGGCGTGCTCCGTATCCTTCTCATCGGGAATTCCTTCTCGGAGGATACCTTCGAGTATCTCTGGGAGATCTGCAACAGCCTCGATATCAACGCGGAGATCGGGCTGTGCTGGATCGGCGGCAAACAACTCGACGACCACTATGCCTACCTCACCAACCTGCGGAACGTCTATGAGTATCGGCTGAAGACGACGGAAAACGGGGGCGTCCTTCATTCCCGCATGGGCGTGACCATGGATACCGCCGTCACCGACCGTGATTGGGACGTCATCTCCCTGCAACAGGGATATAGTTGGGATTCGAGCACCTACTCCAAATTGGGTCCGATCGCAACCTATCTCCGTGAGCATTATTTACAGGATAAGCCCACCCAGATCAACTTTTTGATGACATGGGCGTTGCCCGACGCCGGCCCCGGCTGCATGCTCTTCGACTACTATGATAGCCAGGCGGAGATGTACGCCGCGATCGTCTCGGCGATGAAGAACAACGTCATGCCCCTCGACCTGCCCATCATTCCCTCGGGCACGGCCATTCAGAACGCGCGCTCTTCCTACCTCGGCGACACCCTCAACCGCGACGTGCAGCATTTGAGTTACGGTCTCGGGAGATACATTTCGGGACTCACCTATTTCAAGAAAGTCACAGGGCTGACGATCCCCGCAAACGTCTTTGCGCCGACAGGGAACTATGCGGTCTCCGCGCGGGATAAGGCCGTCGCCATCGAGGCCGCGAACAACGCCATCGAGCATCCCCTCGAAGTGACGCGATCGCAGGATACAGCCAAATAGGCGTCCCGCAAGTTGAAAACGCTTCCCGTCACCGGGAAGCGTTTTTGGAATAGATACAGCCGCAGTAATTTTGGCGGTACAGGTCGTGCTCGCGGGAGAGTTCCACCGAGCGCAGGTACCCGCCCCGCTTTTTGAAATCGGTGGGAAGATAGGCAACTCCTATCTCCTCTTGGAGCCGTAACCCGATCTCGTTGATGCGCCTTGCGTCCTTCAACGGGGAGAGGGTCAAAGTCGTTGCAAAGTAGTCGTACCCGCGCGCCTTGGCCTCTCTCGCCGTGCGGGAAAGGCGGAGTTCAAAGCACCGCGTACACCGCGCGCCGCCCTCCTTCTCGCCCTCGTAGCCGCGGGCAATTTCAAAAAACTCCTCGGGACAATAGTCGCAATCGAGAAAATCGGCGAGCCCCGTCTCTTTCAGAAAGCGTACCTGTTCCCCCTTGCGGCGGAGATATTCCTCCTCGCTGTCGAGGTTGGGGTTGTAGTAAAAGACGGTGGTCTTGATTTTGGGCGCGACCTCTTCGAGGCAGTACGAGGAGCACGGCGCACAGCAACTGTGAAGAAGCAACTTCTTCCCCGCGGCCCGAGCCAAAATCTCCTGCATCACCCTGTCGTAATTGACCGAATTCATACGCAAACTATACCACGCCCCGCCCGAAAAGTCAATCGGGCGGGGCGAAACTCTGCAAATTTTACGCTTTTCCCTTTATCATGTTCAAAAAATATGCGTGCACGCGCAAGTCGTCCGTGAGTTCAGGATGAAATGCGGTGGCAAGCATATGTCCTTGCCGCGCGGCGACAACCTTTCCGTCCACCGTCGCAAGCGGTTCCGCCGCCCCGACCTCCTCGATATAGGGTGCGCGGATAAAGACGGCGGGGAACTTCCCGACGCCCTTCATCTCCAAATCGGCGCGGAAAGAGCCCAGTTGCCGCCCGTAGGCGTTGCGGCGCACGGCAACATCCATCGTGCCGATATAGACGTTCTCGTCGTTCGTGAGCCGTTTGGCGAGCAGAATGAGCCCCGCGCAGGTGCCGAACACGGGAAGCCCGCCCCCGATCGCCTCTTTCAGCGGCGCAAGGAGCCCCTCCTCGCGCAGAAGTTTCCCCTGCACGGTGGACTCTCCCCCGGGCAAGACTACGCCGTCGAACGCGTCGGTAAAGTCGGCACGGCGGCGGATCTCGGTGCAC
>CANPWF010000196.1 GCA_947581885.1 uncultured Clostridia bacterium | reverse complement strand
CCCCGCAACCCCGCAACCATCGCCGATAACGTCGGCGACAACGTGGGCGACGTGGCGGGATTGGGTGCCGACCTTCTCGAAAGCTATGTCGGCGCGATCATGGCGACGGTCATCCTCGCCTTGGAACTCTTTGCAAACACCGTGGGGGCAAACGTCCTTATCGGGGCTTCCCTCATGCAGAAGATGGTGCTCTTCCCCATCCTGTTCGCGGGGATCGGGCTCATCGGGTGCGTCATCGGGATCTCTTACCCGCTGATAAAGCCCAAACTTTCGGAGAATCCGCACACCGAACTTAACCTCGCCACATGGATCTCGGCGGGCGTGACGCTCGTCGGCGGGTGTATTCTCTCTATCTTCCTCTTCAAGGATGAAGGGGCGGAGCTCTTGAAGAACGCGAAGTTCGCCGCGGGCCCCGTTTCCCCTTGGCTGTGCGCGGCGGTGGGCATCATCGCGGGCATCGTCATCGGGATCCTCTCCGAATACTACACGAGTTACGACTACAAGCCCACCAAGAACATCGCGGGGGCAAGCAAAGAGGGCGCGGCTCTCACCATCACGCAGGGGATGGCAACGGGGATGATCTCCACCATGCTCCCCGTCGTGATGCTCGGCGTTGCGATCTTCGCCTGCTTCCTCATCGGCGGGATGTTCGGCGTGGGGTGCGGCGCGATGGGGATGCTCTCCTTTGTCGCGGCGACCGTCTCCGTCGATACCTACGGCCCCATTTCGGATAACGCGGGCGGCATCGCCGAGATGAGTATGCTCGACGAAGAGGTGAGAAACATCACCGACAAGCTCGACTCCGTCGGCAACACCACCGCCGCGATCGGCAAGGGATTTGCGATCGGTTCCGCCGCTCTCGCCACCATGAGCATGATGTCGAGCTATCTCTATGCGGCGGGGAATTCCTTCCTGCAAAACGGCGCGAACCTGCTTTTGAACATCATCCGCGGCGATGTCATCGTCGGAGCCATTTTGGGTGCCGCCATTCCCTTCCTGTTCTCGGGCATGCTCATCAACGCCGTCGCGAAGGCGGCAAGGAAGATGGTGGACGAAGTTCGCCGTCAATTCCACGAGAACCCCAAGATCCTGACGGGGGAAGAGGACCCCGATTCGACCAAGTGCGTCACGATCTCCTCGCAGGGCGCGTTGAAGCAGATGATCGTGCCTTCCATCGTCGCGATCGCCATTCCCGTCGTGTGCGGGTTCGTGTTCGGTCCGGGCTTCGTCGGCGGCATTCTCATCGGCGCGACGCTCTCCGCCATCATGCTCGCGATCTATACGGGCAACGCGGGCGGCGCGTGGGATAACGCCAAGAAGTACATCGAATCGGGCGGCGTAGAGGGCGTGAAGAAGGGCGAAGAGGGGTACGATGCCGTGCACGATGCCGCCGTCGTCGGCGATACCGTGGGCGACCCGTTGAAGGATACGGTGGGACCTTCCCTCGATATCCTCATCAAGATCATGTCGACTATCTCCCTCGTCTGCGTCGTCGTGTTCCAGAACTTCAACCTGTTGCACGCCGTCGGTCTCGATAAGTTGTTCGGCTGATATCGGCGGTTGCATTTTGCGCCCCCTTTTCTCGGCTCCCCCTCGAGGGGGAGCTGTCACGCCGTCCTTGGCGTGACTGAGGGGGTGGGAATGTACGCAACTGTATAATCACGTCATTCCGAGCCGTTGCCGCCCTTGGCAACGAGTCGCCCCGCCTTATTCTGTTTCTTCCTTGGGCGGCACGAGCGCGTCCTTGCGCGAAGTAGGAATCACCTTAGACTTAAAACTGCGGTGACCCGTTCGACTCGAAGGCTCGTCAAGGGCAGACGACCCTTCGGCTCAGGGTGACGTAATTTATAGTAGTCCGTTTACCCCAACCCCTTTCGTCCCTTCGGGACACTTTCCCCGGAGGGGACAGCGAGGGAAGGTGCACGTCATCTTGCTCCGCATGGCGCACGTCATCCTGAGCTTGTCGAAGGACGGACGTGCGCTCTACGGTCGCTCAGGGTGACGTATTTATAGCCTTTTTGTACACCCCACCCCATTCGGCTGAAAAATGCAACATGGGGTGCAAAAAACAAAAGAAAATCCTTCAAAAAGAGGGACTGTATGAATTTTATCGACGGCGTTTTGGTGGCGTTCTTCCTGTTCTTCCTCGGAAGTGTGCTCGGTTGGTGCCTCGAAGTGGTGTTCCGCCGCTTCTTCTCGGCGAAGAGATGGATCAACCCCGGTTTTTTGACGGGGCCCTATCTCCCCCTGTACGGATTCGGCGTAGCGGGGTTGTTCGCGATCTCCCTTCTCCCCATCCATACGGGGATGAAGTGGCTCGACGCAATCATCATCATCGCGATCATGGGGGTGGTGATGACGGTGATCGAGTACATCGCGGGGCTCATTTTCATCAAGGGGATGAAGATCAAGCTGTGGGATTACTCCGATCGGTGGGGGAACGTGCAGGGGATCATCTGCCCGCTCTTTTCTCTCTTTTGGCTCGTGATCTCGGCGGCGTTCTACTTCATCATGAATAAGCCCGTCCTCGACGCGGTCGTCTGGTTCGTCCACCATATCGAGTTCGCCTTCGTCGTGGGAACGGTGTTCGGCGTTTTCCTCGTCGACCTCGGGCATTCGTTGCACCTCGCCACCAAGATCAAGAGGTTCGCCGAAGAGCACGAGGTGGTCGTGCACTACGAAAAACTCAAAGAGGAGATCCGCAGCCGCCTCGACGACGCAAAGGAGAAGGCGAGCTTCCTCTTCCCCTTCAAATCGCTCACCGCGCTCAAAGAGGAGCTTACCGAGCGCAGGGAGAAGTTCTCCGTCGCCCGCAAGAAGGCGAAGAAATCCCTTGAAGCGGAAGGGGAGAATGTGCAACCGAGCGAACCGCAGACGGGCGAGACCGCTCCGCAGAAGGTCGAACCGCAAGTCAAAGAAACCGCTTTGCCGACGGGCGAACCGCAGAAGGGCGAGACCGTCCCGCCCGAACAGAAGGACGAGCAGTAAGAAAATTCCCAAACGAACTCACTCCCCGCTACCTTTCGTGGCGGGGTTTTGATTTTTCTCTTCCACGGTTCCCCGCCGCACGCCGCACTCTTCCTCTCCTGCCCCCACGTCCATGTTTACTTCGCGCAAGGGCGCGCTCGTGCCGCCCAAGGAATAAACAGAATAAGGCGGGGCGACTACGCTCAACATGACGTGGGGCGCACGTCATCCTGCCCGACCGTAGGGCGCACGAGCC
>CANPWF010000195.1 GCA_947581885.1 uncultured Clostridia bacterium | reverse complement strand
GGGCTTGAAGCCCGACGTGGGAATCCCCCATATCCCCCTCGATCTCCGCCTTGGGCGTGAGCGCGGCGACGGAGTCGACGACGATGATATCCACCGCGGAAGAGCGGACGAGCGCGTCTACGATGTCGAGTGCCTGTTCGCCCGTATCGGGTTGGGAGACGTACAGCTCGTCGAGGTTGACCCCCAAGTGCTTGGCGTAGACGGGATCGAGCGCGTGCTCCGCGTCGACGAACGCGGCGATGCCCCCCGCCTTCTGCGCCTCGGCGACCGCATGCAGGGCGACCGTCGTCTTGCCCGAAGATTCGGGACCGTAGATCTCCACCATTCTGCCGCGGGGAAGCCCGCCGATGCCGAGGGCGAGGTCGAGCGCGAGACAGCCCGTGGGGATGACTTCGATATCGGTATTGCCCGCGTTCTCCCCGAGCTTCATGATCGCGCCCTTGCCGTACGTCTTTTCGATCTGGGCGAGCACCGCGTCGAGTGCTTTGAGTTTTTCTTCGTTCATATTGTTCTCCTTGGAGTTTTTTCCTATTTGATCTCGCGGTAGGCGTAATGCAGGGCGTAGGTGATCGCGCGGGCGGTGACGCTCTCCCGATCCCCCGAGAAGCGGTGCCGATACACGCGGACGCGCTCCTTCGTTCCTACGGCGAGGAAGCACAGCCCGACGGGCTCGTTGCTCCCCTCCGCCGCGGGACCCGCATACCCTGTCGTCGCGATGGCAACGTCGCAGTTCCCGCTTGCGAGCAGTCCCGCCGCCATCTCGTATGCCGTCTCGTCGGAGACGGCACCTTCCGTGCGAAGGGTCTCTTCCGAAACGCCGAGGCGGGAAATTTTCGAGGCGGAATTGTAGGTGTTCAGTCCTTCGAAAAAGACTTCGCTCGCCCCCGCCACGCGGACGATCTCCCTTCCCACGCCGCCGCCCGTAAAGCTCTCGGCGGTGGAGATTTTGAGCCGATGCAATTTGAGTGCTTCGACGAGGCGTTCGGCGATGCTCTCGTCGCGCAAGCTGTAAACGTAATCGGAAAGTTCGGTCGCAAGGATCCGCACCACCTCGTCCGCCGTCATCTTGGGGGTGTTTTTATCGTAGACGATCTGGATTTTTCCCTGCCCGTCCCGTTCGAAGAGGTGCAAAAGCAGCTTGTCGCCCGCCGCGTCGCGGGCATCTTGAAGGGCGGAGCGCACGATTTCGGAAGGCGCACCCGCAAAGCAGACGACCTCGCGGCAATACATGTTCCCCCGCCTTCTGTCGACAAAGGGCATCACTTCGGAGGAAACAAGCTCCGCGCCCTCCTTCCCCGTGGGGAGAACGGCGAAGAGGCACTTTTCCGTTTCGAGAACGACCTCGCCCGAAAATTCCGCCCTCGCCTCGGAAGAGACCGCCCCCTTCGCGGAGGGGAGAAGTGCCCTGTCGCAGACGAGAAACACGCCGTCGCACTCCGAGGAGACGCGGGCGAGATATTCGGAGACGGCGAGGGGCGCGTCGTAGGGAAGGAGGGCCGTTTCGTCGAGAAAGACCCCGCCCGCGGTGAACGCGTCCGTCACGGGGAGGAAATCCACCGCGCCGAAGGGATTTTTGTTGTTGACGAGCACCAAGAGCGCGTACTTCACGCCTGTTCCCCTTCTTCATCATGATGTTCGGGTTCGCCGCCTTCTTGTTTCTCCTCTTTGAGAACATGACGGTTGATGACGATATAGCGAATTCCCGAAAAGACGGTGAGCGCGGCTGCCGCCGTCAACAGCCCGAAGCCGATCCCCGCAAATACGCTGCCCGTCATCGTTCCGAGGAATGGCTCCGCCGCGAGAAGCGCGACGATACAAATATCTTGCACCACCGTTTTGATCTTTCCCGCCATATCCGCCGCCAGCACGAGGTTGCGCCCCGCCGCGATCATGCGGAAACCGCTCACGATGAGTTCCCTCGCAAGGATGACGGCGACGAAGATCCCCGCGCAAATCGTTCCCCAATTTGCGAAGCCGCCCTGTTCGAACACGGCGGGACGGGTGAGAAGGAGAATGAGTGCGGTGGAGACGAGCACTTTATCGGCAATGGGGTCCAAAAACTTGCCGAGATTGGTCACGAGCCCGCGGCTCCGCGCGATGTGTCCGTCGAGAAAATCGGTGAACGCGGCGATCGCGAAGATAGCTGCCGCAACGAGTTCATGATAGGGAAAATTCACATAGAACAGCACGACAAACACGGGGATCATACAGATGCGCGTTAACGTAATTTTATTGGGTAAGTTCATAATTCCTCCACGGTATGGCCGTATAAGTCATAGAGATCGGTGCGGTCGATTTGAACAAGATACCGCTTCCCCGTCTCCGCTCTTTCCGAAGTGAAAAAGATGTTTCCGTCGATTTCAGGTGCCTGAAAGTACGCTCTCCCCACAAAGCATCCCCTTTCGAAGTCCACGCCGTCGCAGACGACTTCGAGCGTCTTGCCGAGAAGGCGGGCAAGTTTTTTCGCCGAGATCTCCGCCTGCGCCCCGTACAGTTCGCGCACCCAACGCTGTTTGCGCCTCGGGTGCACCTGCCCTTCCATGCGGTAGGCGGGCGTATCGGGTTCCCGCGAATAGGCGAAAAATCCGCAGTTTTCCAACTCTTCTTTATTAAGGAAATCGAGAAGGGCTCTGTGCTCTTCCTCCGTCTCCGAGGGGAAGCCCGCGATGAACGTCGAGCGGATCGCAATGCCCTCGATTTCCTTCCGAAGGCGGGATACGAGCCCTTCGAGCTGTGCCCTGCTTGACCGCCGCCCCATCCGCTTCAAGATCCTGTCCTCGCAGTGCTGCATGGGGATATCGAGGTATTTCAAGACCTTTGGGTTGGACTTCACCTCTTCGATGAGCTCGTCCGTGATCGCCTCGGGATAGCAATACAGAAGGCGAACATGCTTGATATTTTCCAGAGAAGTCAATTTGCGGATGAGGGAAACGAACTCGTTTTTGCCCCTCTCTTCGCCGTAGCGCGTCGTATCCTGCGCAACGAGGATGAGCTCGTCCGTCTCCCCCAAAGAGGATGCCTCTTTCACGAGCTCTTCCATGGGATAGGAGACGTATTTCCCCCGAATCTTGGGGATGAGGCAGTAGGTGCACCGGTTGAAGCACCCGTCCGCGATCTTCAGATATTTCACATGGAGCGGGGTGGTGACGACGCGCTCCCCTCTCTCCCCGTTGCCCGTGCCGACGGCGTTCACCCGCTCGCCCGCATACGAACGTTCGAGGGCGGGAAACAGCTCGGCTGCATCCTTCACCCCG
>CANPWF010000194.1 GCA_947581885.1 uncultured Clostridia bacterium | reverse complement strand
CTGCGGGACACTTTCCCCGGAGGGGACAGCGAGAAAAGGAGGAATAGCGTTATTTTAACGGTCGGTGTGCGCTACTCTCACCTCATTTCGAGCGCAGTCGAGAAATCTCGCACGGTTGCCAACACACATGTACGTATGGAGTTGGGCGGGATCCTTCGACTCCGCTTCGCTCCGCTCAGGATGAGGTGAATGTCCGCACTCTCCCGCCCCCCTCAAATTCTCTCCAAAAAGCGGAGGGGTTCGCCCCATTTGCGGTCGCGGCCCTCTTTTTCGTTCAAAAATTCGTGGCGGGAGTTCTCGAAGAGGACGATCGAAACATCCTTCATGCCCGCCTTTTCGGTGTAGTAGCGGTGCAGTCTTTTCACGCCCTTGCCCTGTTCGCCGACGGGGTCGTTCGCGCCCGAGATCAAGAGCACGGGCAAGTCCTTCCCGATCCCCGCCGCGTACTTCTTCGTATACAGCCCTTTGAGCCCCTTGAAGAAATCCCGATAGAAGCGGTTGGAACAGGTGAAGCCGCACAGCGGGTCTGCCGCGTAAGCACTGTTGTTCTCCTCATCGACGGAGAGCCACTGCCTGTCCTCGAACTGCTTGGAATACGCCCCGAAGGAGAGTTTTTCGATGAGCTTTGCGGGCCTCTTCTGCCCCCTCAAATGGGAGACGACGGAGCCCAAATACACCTCGAAGTCCTTCTTGTGGTTGCTCCCCGCGACGATCGCGCCGTCGATGAGGTCGGAATACTTCCCGAGGAAGCTCTGCGTGAGGAAGGAGCCGTACGAAAACCCGAAAAGAACATATTTCAAATCGGGATATTCCGCGCGGTAATGTTTTACGAGTTCCGCTTCGTCGCGCACCGTGTCCGCAAACATGTTGCCCGAAGAGTAGCCGAGCGTATCGGGGTCCGTTTTGCCGTGCCCGCGGTGGTCGTCGGCGACGACGAGAAACCCCTTCTCGTTGAGGAAGCGGGCGAACCCGTCGTACCGCCCCGCGTGCTCCGCCATGCCGTGCACGATCTGCACGATCCCGCGAGGCTCTTTCACATCCGTCCATTCGTGGACGAAGATCTTCTTTCCGTCGAAACTTACAAATTCCATATTGCCCTCCGCGCCCCTCGGCGCATCCCCATTATAGCACGGGGCATCGGATTTTTCAACCCCTTCGGAAATTTTTTCCGCCTTTACCAATAACCTCCTATTGCAATTTTTCCGACCCCATGTTACGATTTTGATGTAGGGAGGCTATCATGAAACGAATCTTTGCTCTTCTCTTTCTTTTGACCCTTTGCATCGTCCCCTTCTCCGCCTGCGGGAAAATTTCCCCGTCGGGAAAGGACGATATGCTCTTGCCTTCCGCCCCCGAGGAAGAGGAAGCACCCTCTGTCCCCTCTCTCCCTCTGCCCGAAACGGACGAAGGGCTGCCCGAAATTCCTTCCGACCCTATCCCCGCCGTCTCCTTCCAAAAGCGGGAATATCTCCTCGTGCGGGCGGACGGGCTCCATGTCCGCTCGGGCGCGGGCACGAACTTCTCTTCCCTCGGCACGGTGAATAAAATGGAACTTCTCGCCTTTTGCGGGGAGGAAAACGGCTGGTGCGAGACGAGATTCCGAGGAAAGAAGGCATTCGTCTTTGCAAAGTACGTCACCTTGACGACGCTCGGCGGCGGGGACGAACGGGTCGAAACCGTCATCGCGGAAGGGACGCGGCTGCTCGGCGTGCCATATGTGTATGGCGCGACCCGCTTTCACGACGGTGCGGGCACTCCCCTTCGCGGATTTTCCGAGGACGCATTCGACTGCTCTTCCTTCATGCAATATCTCTTCTATCGCGGCGCGGGGGTCCTCCTCGATATGACGACGCGCACGCAAGTAAAGCAGGGCGTTCACGTGGAGAAAGAGGAGATACGGCGGGGAGATTTGCTGTTCTTCACCAACGCGTCGCGGAAAGACAAAGTCGGCATCGAGCGGGTGGGGCACGTCGCGCTGTATCTCGGCGAGAACTACATTCTGCACACCGCCTCGACGTTCTCCAAAATCGAGCCTTTGTCCGAAACGCGGAAGGGCTATTTTCTCGAAGCGAGAAGATTGTTCGGCGAACCGTAAAAGACCGCGCCCCCGCCTTTCGAGAAGGCGGGGGCGCGGAAAATAATTTATTTCAAAGGACTTTTCGGCGCGAACACACTTCGGCGAGAACGGCAAACATCGGGGGGGTGAGCGTTTCTCCGCGCACGCCCTCTTGAATTTCCGCCTCGGAAAGGATCTCTTTCGCCCTCTCCCGCGGGAGAGAAAAACACGCCATCAGGTTGTTTTCGAGCGTCTTTCTGCGGCTCGAAAAGGCGCATTTGACGACGGCGCGGTACGCTTTCGGATCGACATCGAGCCCGCCCGTGAAGGGGATATGCACCACCGCCGAATCGACGTTGGGGCGGGGGGTGAACATGGTCCGCGGCACCTTTCGGGTGAGGACGGCTTCCCCTTTCAAGGCGATCGCCGCCGTGATCGCGCCGTAGTCCGCCGTGCCCGCCGAGGCGCAAAGGCGCGTCGCCACCTCTTCCTGCACCATCACCGTAACGCCGCGGCACATATTCGCCTCTTCGAGAAAGCGAAGAAGCACCGCCGTCGTGATATAATAGGGAAGATTGGCGACGACGACGTATTCCCCGATCTCCTCTTCAAGGGCAGGAAGATCGATACGGAGAAAATCGGCAAAGCGGACTTCGACGTTCTCGTATCCCTTCAACGTCTCCGAGAGGACGGGGCGAAGCGTTGGGTCGATCTCAAAGGAAATGACCCTCTTCGCCTTTTCCGCGAGGGCTTTGGTGAGTGCCCCCGCCCCCGTGCCGATCTCGAGGACGGTGCTCTCTTCGTCCACGCCCGCGTCGCGCACGATCGCTTCCAATAAATTTTTATCGGTGAGGAAATTCTGCCCGAATTTTTTCTTGAAACGGAACTCTTCCATCATTTTCCTGCAAACAAATCCCCTTTCTGCACACACTTCTTTTGAGGAAACTCCCTCCCAACAGAAGAGAACAAAAGCCGCGCGAGCGGCTTTATTCGATCATTTCGCGGACGCGGAGAGGGATGCCGACCTCATCCGCAACCCGTCTGCTCGCTTCCACTTTTTCCTTCCCGATACAATCCACCACCGAAAACCAGACGTTGAGCCCTTCCCGCTTGCATGCACGGGCGAAGGAGAGCATCCCCTCGAACGCATCGGGAAGAAGGGGGCGGCACAACGCCTCGTACTCCTCCCGCGTGGGGGCGTTGAGGGAGA
>CANPWF010000193.1 GCA_947581885.1 uncultured Clostridia bacterium | reverse complement strand
GGGGGTATACCCTTAGGGGGGAAGCCCTTTCCTATCTATAATAGGGGAATTAACGAATCCGCGGAAAGCGGATCGTAAGGGGAGGAATTATTGTGAAGGAAAAGGTTAAAAAGGGGTGGCTTGTCGCGTGCGCGTGCGCGTGTGCAGGGCTCCTGTTTGCGGGGAGTGCCCTGTTGCTCCCGCGCTCCGAGAATGCCTTGGCGGCAGAATTGCCTGAAGCCAAGGTCTATTATTATGTAGACTGCGGAAATTATGTCCAAAATCGCGACGGGACAGGCGATTTGTATTGGAGACAGGAAGCCGGTCCCGGATATCCTAGCACACAGGCAAATGCTTGGATGAACGCGCATAATCTTACGTTCGGTTCGGCGGAGAATCAAGGCGCGGGCGCAAACGTCCTTTACAATTCCGTTACAGATAAACCCTTCGGAACTGACGGCAAGGGCGGCGAAGCCGATGCCACGGACGGAACAGGAAAGAAATGGGGCTTTATCGGAAGCAATAATCAGTGGAATTATGGAAAGACGAGGAAAGACGGGCACGAGGAGAACAGCGATCAGGCAGGGTTCAACACCACGCGTTTCCATTCTGTTAAAGATAAGGGAACGGTTCCTTTTTTCCAGTACAAATTTGAGGTCGACAACGATCAGGATACGCTGGCGATCGTTCTGGGGACAAGAAGATTGGACGAATGGGGCGGCGAGGATAATACTGAGATTCAAATCAATAATGGTCCAAAGAGTAATATCAACTCTAAAATGGATCAAGATTTAACGTATTTCTATACGGCGAAGGGGGAGAAGGAATCCGACGGTAAATCGTATATTACGATTACCATGGGCAAGGAGTCCGCGACAGAGGAATGGAATTATGAAGCTCATGTTGCATGGATTTTGATCGCAACGGGCACGCACGAAACAGTCAAAACATATCCCGGCAAACCCGCGACGACGACCCTTGGCTATGCGCAGAAGGGTTCGGATAAGGTCTATTTCTCGCATTATGCCGTTGAAGATGAAGAAATCACGCTTACTTCGGAACAACAGCAAACCGTGAATGCCGCAAAGGCTTTCGATGAAGTCACGCTCGACCTTAAAACTTTCGAGGATAGCGAGGCGAAGCCGTATCAATTCCTCGTCATTCCGCAAGACACCGTCTATTTCTTGAATGCGGGCGATAAAGGCGACGCAGGGATTGCCGATCCGATTGAAACCTATACCCAAGAAAAGGGTGCGGGTCGTGAGGAAGAAAACGCGGCACTCGGCGGCGAAACCTACTGGGGCGGTTCACGTTTCGATCAATCCGTTATCGGCGGTGCGAAGGGCACGCCCAATGAGACACAGGGTCAAGCGATCAAATTCAAGTTCGACCTTGAAAAAGGTGACTACGCCGTTGTGATTGGGGCTTGCGGGCATTGGAGACAAACCCGCGTTATGGAAGTTAAGATCGACGAAACAAAAATCGGCGAAGTTTCATCGATTGGGAAGCCAGAACCCGACGACGATGACATTGCGAGCAATGCAACGTTCTATACGAGTGTTGCGCAGGCAGAAGGAAAGCAGACAATCAACCTTGAGATTGCGCCTCGCCTCGACCAAGATCAAGGCTACATGATCACTTATGTCCTTATTTATAAGGTAAAGAAGGTCACTTTCGATTCGAACGAGGGGACGGGCGTTAGCAATGATCCTGTATATTATGAGGACAGTGCGACGGGCGATCTTCCTACCCCCACAAAGACTCACTACGATTTCGACGGTTGGTATAAGACCGAGAGCGGAACGGATTTCAGCGACAAAGTCGACGACCTTTCGGGAGTAACCGATGACGTTGAACTTCACGCAAAATGGACTCCTCATCGGTACACCATCACTTTCACAGGCGAAGATGTCAATGAGAACGCAGTCAAGTACACCGTTGAGGACGAGAGCGTTACTCTTCCCTCCGACCTCACCCGCAAGGGCTATACCTTTGGCGGATGGCAGAAAGGGGATGAAGATTTCACCTATACAAAGGGCGAAACCACGGGCGACATTACCCTCACCGCAAAGTGGACTGCCAAGACCTACAACTTCACTTGGACACAGGGTACAGAAGGCTCCGTAAGCGGCGGCAGCACGTCAGCGAAATTCAACGAAGCCGTGACGTTCCCCACCGTTACCCCGAACGAGGGCAAGACCTTCAAGGGTTGGTTCACGGCAGCGACGGGCGGCGAAGAAGTCACCGCGCAGAACGTTTGGGAGAAAGTCGGCGATACAACGAGCGTGACCTTCTACGCACAGTATGAGACCGTGAAATACGATGTGACCTTCGACCTTGTCGGCGGCACGGGTACGGTTGCAACGCAGAACGTCGCACACGGTTCGACCGCAACGAAACCTTCGACAAACCCGACGAAAGAGGGCTACACCTTCAAGTTCTGGGCGAAGAAAGGGACGGAGACCGAGTTCCAATTCAATACCCAAATCACCGAAAAGACCGAACTCGTTGCTGTTTGGGAAGTGAACAAGTACACCGTGCACTTCAATTCGCACGAGGGTTCTGCGGTTGCCGATGTGACGAACGTTGCATATAACACGAAGATCACGGCTCCTACCGATCCGACCCGCGAGGGCTACACCTTCGGCGGTTGGTATAAGGACGAGGCTTGCACGCAGAAGTTCGACTTCGAGAACGACAAGATCACCGAGGAGACGACCCTTCACGCGAAATGGACGGCGGTTTCCACGGAGACCCCCGGCGACTCGGGCAGCACCGACAACGGCACGGCCGATAACAACGCGGGCAACACCGACAATGGCAGCTCCGACAAGACCGAAGAGAAGAACGGCTGCGGAAGCGCGATCGCGGCACCCGTTGCAATGATCGCCTCTGCGGTGCTCATGGTCGGCGTGGCTCTCGTCATCCGCAAGAAGCACTCCGAGAACTAACTACGGCTGAACGGCTGAACGGCTGAACGGCTGAACGGCAATGACGCTTGACGGCGAACATGGAACGTCGAACGGCAAACGTCGAACGGCAGAAATGCCGTAAAATGAACCACCAAAACCCACGCCTCACGGCGTGGGTTTTTTGGGTGAGAGAGGGGGAGGAGGCGACGGAGTACGCGCCCCGCACCTCATCCTGCCCGACCGAAGGGCGCACGAGCCGCAAGGCGAAGTAACGCAGTGAAGGATCTCGCCACACTCCATACGTACATGTGTGTTGGGAACCGTGCGAGATTTCTCGACTGCGCTCGAAATGAGGTGGGGGGTGGTGCGCTCTTTTGGGAGTACGTA
>CANPWF010000192.1 GCA_947581885.1 uncultured Clostridia bacterium | reverse complement strand
TCATGGACGCCGCCTGCATTCCCGGGACGACGTTCACCACCTTTCCCTTATAGATATTGCCGACGGCCTCCGAAAAGCGGGGGCTCTCCACCCCGACTTCCACGATCTTGCCGTCCTCCGCGTACACCGCGACCTGTTCGCCGCACACGCGGTCGAAAAACCATTCCTTCTTCATGATACCTCTGCGCACAGTATTGTATCATAAAAGAGGATGGATTTCAAGGGGTTTCGGGGAAATTTACGGGGCGCGGATACAGTCGCCGAGGGGGAGGGAATAGTCCCCGTTTTCGAGGGCGGCGAGGTATTCTTCCTCGCTCATCTCGCACAGAAATTCCCCTTTTTCAAACAGGAGCAGGGTAAGGTATCGGTCCTCGCGCAAAAACCGAAGGGCGTCCCGCACGGTGCGGTCGGAAGAGATCGCCACCCTTCTCTCTTCCAGCCCGCGGGAAAAATCCTTCGTCCTCGAAAAGGTCACGGGGCGGTACGCGCCGCCGCCGAACCCGCCCGCAACCAAAAGGGCGGAAAAGACGATCGCGCTGCACGAAGGCTCCGAAAAGCAGGTATAGACGAAATACCCCAAGACGGCAGCCGCCGTAAAGAAGGTGACGATGCGGCAAACAAGCCTTGCCCGCGCCGCGCCGATCGGGCGGAGCAGAACGAGAAGGATCCTTCCGCCGTCGAGCGGAAACGCGGGGAGCAAATTCACAAGAAAGAGGGAAAAAGAAATGCTTGCCGCCGTCTCGGTGTAGGGGTACGTCTCGGGGAAGAGCCACCATAGGGCGACAAAGAAGAGTGCCGTTCCCCCGTTGCAGAGGGGCCCCGCGACGCTCACGACGATCTCCTCTCTTTTCGTCATGCCCGCAAGATCCCCCGAAAGGACCGCCCCGTACGGCATGAGCACGAGGCGGTCGAGGACGTATCCGTATCGCCGCGCGGCGATCAGGTGCGCACACTCGTGTTCCAAGGCGGCGAGGACGGCGGCGACGAAGAGGAGAAGGTCCCCCGTGAACGCCGACGCGATCCCCACCGCCGCAAACAGCGGGTGAATGCGAAGTCGGAACTTAGCTCCACGCAAGTTTGTTGTTCTCTTTCACCGCATAGCAGGTGAGGGCGTTCTCCCCGTCGTAGAAGGTGACGCGAACTTCCCCTTCCCCGTCCGTATAGGCGAGGGGCACGTTGCTCATCACGGTGTCCCCTTCCGCAAAATACACGGCATCCACGCCCGCGATCACGGTGGAGAAGGAATCCGAGTGTTTGAGTTCGAGGGTGTAGCCCGTCTCGCTGTCCCCGTTGACGGAGACGAGTTTCCCCTCGCAGGGGGCGTAAACCGAGCACTTCCCTTCGAAGGAGAGCACGCCCGCGTCGGAGACGGCAAGCTCCACGTCCGCGCTCTCGCGCACGACGGAGGAGAGTTTGAAGTCGGCATAGGTGCGCTCGTCCGTCTCGACGGCGTTGCCCGCAAACAGCCCGCGCACGAAGGTATTGATCGCGCTCGTCGGCATAAACAGGTTGGTGAAGAAGATGACCGCGCACAGGGCGCACACCGCGACGAATTCGCCGATGAGAATGCGGCGGGCGTTTTTGATCTTCCCCTTGGGGACCTCTTCGCGGGCGATGGGCGTGCTCTCCGCATACTGCGGGTCGTCCGTCTCTTCCATGCGGTCGTTGACCTGTTCGACGACGCGTTCGCTCAGATCCCCTTCGTCGCGATGTTTGCGCTTCTCTTTGCGGTGCATCGTCACCGTCTCGACGGGGATCTCCAACATTTCGGCATATCCGATTTCTTCGTTCATACCACACCTCTCGAAAATTTCGGCGAGCGGAGGGCTGTCCCTCGCCGTGACTACCATAATGTATGCCGAGAGGAGAAAGTTTAGAAGAAAAAATCCGTGTCGAATGAGCGCGACACGGACAAATCGAGGACGAATTTTCCAAAAGCGTCAAAAGAGCGAACAGACGGCTTCCGCGGCGAGAAAGGCTTCTTCCATGGTCGTCTCCCTTCCGAAGGAGAAACGCACCCCCCTCCGCGCCTCTTCCTCCGTTCGCCCCATGGCGACGAGCACATGGGAGGGAAGAGCCGCATGCGCCGAACAAGCCGCCCCGCCCGAACAGGCGACCCCTTTGAGATCGAGCCTGTTGACGAGGGCTTCCCCGCCCGTTTCGAAGGTGAGGTGGGAGATGTTGGGCGCACGGCTATTTCCGTCTGCTTTCGCATGCACGCGGGAAAGCACAGCCCTTTCGAAGGTGTCGCGAAGAGAAGAGGTGTGCGCCGCGTAGCTTTCCCGTTCCCTTTGGGAGAGCATGATCGCCTCCGCAAAGCCGACGATGCCCGCCACGTTGAGCGTTCCGCCACGAAGCCCTCGTTCCTGCTCGCCGCCCAAAAGAAGCGGACGGAGAGAAGCCCCCCTCTTCACGATGAGTGCCCCCACCCCCTTGGGTCCGCCCGCCTTGTGCGCGGAGAGGGAGAGCGCGTCGACACAGCCCGCGAGTTCCTTTAAGTCGAGGGTGCATTCCGCCTGCACGCAGTCCGAGAAAAAGAGGGCACCATGGCGGTGGGCGACGGCGGAAAGTTCTCGGATTTTTTGCACGCTTCCCGTCTCATTATTCACAGCCATGACCGCGGCAAGCCCGACATCCTCGGACATGCCCCCCTCAAATTCCGTCACGGATACGAGCCCGTCCGCATTGACGGCGCATATCTTTCCTTTTTCAGCCCGAAGGGGAAGGGCGGAGAGCACAGAAGCATGCTCGATCGCGGAGACGAGAGCGGTGCCCTTCCCGAGACAGCGGATCGCCCAATTGTTCGCTTCCGTCCCGCCCGCGGTGAAGTACACTTCGGAGGGGGAAACGCCAACGGTTTCCGCGATACGGTCGCGGGCACGCATGACGGCATGCGCCGCCTCTCGCCCATAGGCGTGGAGGGAATCGGCGTTGCCGAAATTGTTTTTGAGATAGGGAAGCATCGCGTCGAGCACTTCCGCCCGAAGAGGCGACGTCGCCGCATAGTCGAGATAGATCATAGCCCCTTTATTATAATTTCCCCGCCCGCCCTTGTCAAGGATTTGCGGGAAGGGGACGGAATGTACGGAAGCATGCCCTTCTCTCGCTGCCCCCTTTGGGGGAAGTGTCCCGAAGGGACAAAAAGGGTTGGAACATTCGGGCGCACGTCCATCCTTCGGCTACGTTCTGGATGACGTGCGCCCCCACGTCATGTTGAGCGTAGTCGAAACATGGACGTGAGGGTACAGGAGTGCACACCCCCTCAGTCCCCTTCGGGGACAGATCCCCCTCGAGGGGTAGCCAAGAGGCA
>CANPWF010000191.1 GCA_947581885.1 uncultured Clostridia bacterium | reverse complement strand
GGTATAGCGCATGGCGGCGGCGGGGTCGCCGTCCACCGAGCCGAAATTGCCGTGCCCGTTGACGAGCGTTCTTCCCATATTGAAGTCCTGCGCCATACGCACCATCGCGTCGTACACAGAGCTATCCCCATGGGGATGATATTTACCCATGCAATCGCCGACGATACGCGCCGACTTCTTGTGCGGTTTATCGGGCATGAGCCCCATCTCGTACATGGTATAGAGAATGCGCCTTTGCACGGGTTTCAACCCGTCCTCCACGCGGGGAAGGGCGCGGTCTAAGATGACGAATTCCGCATAGGGGAGCATGGAGCTCGGAAGGACCTCTTCGAGCGGGGAAACGTACAAATTGCCCTGTGGCTCGATCGCCTCATTCTTCTTCATTTGTCCCCTCCTTTCTCGCCTTCATGCGGTCGGCGAACGAATCCTGTTTGTTGAAATTGGCGTTGCGGTTCAAAAATTCCTTCCGTCCTTCCACCTTGTCGCCCATGAGGGTGGTGATCATATCCTCGGCGGCGACGGCATCCTCGATGGTCACCTGCGTGAGGTTTCGGCGGGCGGGATCCATCGTCGTCGTCCAGAGCTGTTCCGCGCTCATCTCGCCGAGCCCTTTATAGCGTTGGATGAGATATCCCCTTCCCACCTTTTCGATCTTCTCTTGCAGCTCGTTGTCGTCGTAGGCGTATTCCTCGACGGAGCCGTTGGGCTTATACACTTTGTAGAGGGGCGGCATGCCGATGTAGACGTGCCCCGCGTTGATGAGCGGGCGCATGTAGCGGAAGAAGAACGTCAGGAGGATACAGCGGATGTGGAAGCCGTCCTGATCGGCATCGGAGAGGATGATGACTTTATGGTAGTTGATTTTATCGACGTTGAACTCGTTCCCCATGCCCGCCCCGAGCGCGGAGATGAGGGTGCGGAGTTCCTCGTTGGCGAGCACCTGATCGAGGCGTTTCTTCTCGACGTTGAGGGGTTTTCCCTTCAGGGGAAGGATGGCTTGGAAGGAGCGGATCCGCGCCTGTTTTGCGGTGCCGCCTGCCGAATCGCCCTCGACGATGAAGAGTTCGTTGAGCTCGGGCTTCTTGCCCGTGGACGCGGCGAGCTTGCCGACGAGCATCAAGTTGTCGATGCTGTTCTTGGCGCGGGCGTTGTCCTTCGCCTGCCTTGCCGCGACACGCACCCGCGCCGCTCCCTGCGCCTTTTTGATGATTTCCTCGAAACTGCGGCGAAGTTTGGGTTCTGCCGCGAGGGTGCGAAGCCCCTCCACCGTCGCCGATTCGACGGGGGATTTCGCCTCGGGATTGCCGAGTTTCGTCTTGGTCTGCCCCTCGAATTGGACGTTCTTCATCTTGATGGAGAGAACGGCGGTGAGCCCTTCGCGGAAGTCGTCGCCGAGGAAGTTGGCATCCTTGTCTTTGATGAGTTTATTGTCCCGCGCGTAGTCGTTGAGCATGCGGGTGAGCCCCGAACGGAAGCCGATCTCGTGGAAGCCTCCCTCGGGCGTGGGGATGTTGTTCACGAAGGAGAACAGGCTCTCGGTGAACTCGTTGGTGTGTTGAATGGCGAATTCGACGAGGATGCCGTCCTTCTCCGTGCGATAATACAGGGGCTTCTGATAAAGCCGCTGTTTGCCGTCGGTCAAATAGAGCGCGAAGTCGGCAATACCGCCCTCGTAGCGGTAGGAGACGGAGAAGGGCTCGGTCGCGCCCATCAAGTCGAGCTGGGTCGCTTCCCCCTCTTCTTCCCCGCCCGCCGCGTAGTATTCGTTGCGGGTGATGCGCTCGTCGGTGAAAGTGATCGCAAGCCCCTTGTTGAGGAAGGCGAGCTCGTTGAGGCGGCGCATGACCGCTTCCCGATCGTAATTCACCGTCGCAAACACCGTATCGTCGGGCATGAAGTGCACGAAGGTACCGTGCCGCTTGGTGCGCTGCTTCATATCGGTGAGCGGCCCCACGGGAATGCCCGATTCGAATTTCTTCTTCTTCTCGTCGTAGTAGGAGCGGAATTCCATTTCCCACGTCTTTCCGTCCTTCCAGACGCGCACTTTCAGCCACTTGGAAAGGGCGTTGGTGACCGAAGCCCCCACGCCGTGCAAGCCCCCCGAGAAGGAGTAGTTGTGTTCGTCGAATTTCCCGCCCGCGTGAAGCTGGGTGAACACGACTTCCACGCCCGAAACCTTGGTTTTGGGGTGGATGTCGGTGGGAATGCCCCGCCCGTTGTCCTCTACCGAGACGCTGCCGTCCTTGTAGATGCGCACGTCGATCTTGTCGGCAAAGCCGTTCGCCGCTTCGTCGATGGCGTTGTCGACGATCTCCCAAAGGATATGATGAAGCCCCTTCTGCCCCGTCGAGCCGATGTACATGCCCGGGCGGAGACGGACCGCCTCCAACCCCTCGAGAATGGTAAGATCGCTCGCGTCGTAATGTCTTTCTTCCATGCAAACCTCTCGAAATGTGATACGGAACAATTATACTACATTTTGCGCCCGAATGCAAGTCTTTTCGCCGTATTTGGTGGTTTTGAACGGTTTTTGAAATTTCACTTGACAAGAAAACGATTTTGTGATACGCTATCTCCAAAAATGCAGGAGGAAATTATGGCACAGAAAAACCCCTATGCGGGAACAAAGACCGAACGCAACCTTCGCGAGGCATTCGCGGGGGAAAGTCAGGCAAGAAATAAGTACACCTACTTCGCGTCCGTCGCAAAGAAAGCGGGCTACGAACAGATCGCCGAGCTCTTCTTAAAGACGGCGGACAACGAGAAAGAACACGCAAAATTGTGGTTCAAGGCCCTCGGGGAACTCGGCACGGTGGAAGAGAACCTGCTTGCAGCGGCGGAGGGCGAGAACTTCGAGTGGACGGATATGTACGACCGCATGGCAAAGGAAGCGGATGAGGAAGGATTCCACGACCTCGCCGCCAAATTCCGCGCCGTCGGGGCGATCGAGAAATCGCACGAGGAACGCTACCGCGCCCTCTTGAAGAATATCGAGGAGAAGAAGGTGTTCGAAAAGAGCGGCGTGCAGGTTTGGGAATGCAGGAATTGCGGACATATCGTCGTCGGCACCAAGGCCCCCGAAGTTTGCCCCGTCTGCGCCCACCCGCAGAGTTTCTTCGAAGTGAGAAAGGAAAATTATTGAGAAGGGAATTGTTTGAAAAAGAACCGCCGCGGCGGTTCTTTTTTTGTGGCTTTGGAAGAGAACGCACGGTTACATTCCGACATGTGTGTTGGGAGAAGTGCGAGATTTCTCGGCTGCGCTCGAAATGAGGTGAGGGTGGCGTGCTCTATCGGGGGTTGGCTCCACTCGCTGCCCCCTTTGGGGGAAGT
>CANPWF010000190.1 GCA_947581885.1 uncultured Clostridia bacterium | reverse complement strand
GAAGAAGTAGCTCTCTTCCTTTTGAAGGGTAACTTCCCGCCCGCAATCGGGGCACTTGCCGTTTACGAGTTGACTCTCCGTCCAAAAAGCCTCGCACGGGGTGCAATAATGCCCCGTGTATTCCGCCTTGTAAATATCCCCGCTCTCATAGAGCTTTTGATAGATCTTCCGAACGCAAGCTACATGGTCGGGATCGGTGGTGCGGATGAAGCGATCGTACCCGACATCGAGGAGCTTCCAAATCTCTTTGAGCTCGGCAACGAGCGGATCGATGAACTGCATGGGGGTGACCCCCCTCTTCTTCGCTTCTTTTTCCACCTTTTGACCGTGTTCGTCCGTCCCCGTGAGGAAAAAGACCTCTTCCCCCTTCATCTTGTGGAAGCGGGCGAGCGCGTCGCAAATGACCGTGGTGTAGCAGTGCCCGATATGCCAATTGCCGCTCGGATAGTAAATGGGTGTGGTGATATAGTACTTTTTCATACATTCCCTCGCTTTCTCTATTATAGCGCGTTTGCACGGAAAAGTAAAATTATTTCCGATAGAGTGGTTGCATTTTCTTTGGGGAACAACGGGCCAATCGCCCTGCCCCCCGTTGGGAGAGGAGGGGCAGGAGTTGCGCTCTTCGCACCTCATCCTGAACGAAGTGAAGGATCTCGCCCCATTCCATACTTACATGTGTGTTGGGAGAAGTGCGAGATTTCTCGACTACGCTCGAAATGAGGTGAGGGGTGGTGCGCTCTTTCGGGGGTTGCGTACACTCACACCCCCTCAGTCACGGCAAGGTCAGCCGTGACAGCTCCCCCTCGAGGGGGAGCCAAGGCGGGGAGAGGGAACAAGTAGCGGCGCAGGTTCCCTGAAAGGGGGAGCCAAGGGTGGGCACGGGGCGGGCATATCCGCAAAAAGAAAAACATACAATACCCCATGAATGCGGTGTTCGGGGTGGTGTTTGTTTGCGCGTGCGCGGGGTTCCTGTTGTTCGACGCGGAGGGGTTCCTTCCCGCCATGCTAAAAGGCGGGGAGAAGGCGGCGACGCTCACCCTTGCCCTTCTCTCTTCGTACTGCGTGTGGCTCGGGTTTTTCAAGGTCATGGAGAAATGCGGTCTGCAACAAAAGCTCTCCGCCGCCCTCTTCCCTCTCTCCAAGCGGCTCTTTCGCTCGAACGACAGGGAAGCCCTCTCCGTTGCCTGCTGTAATCTCTCGGCAAACTTCTTGGGGCTCCCCGGAGCCCCGACTCCCCTCGGCGTGAAGGCGACGGAAAGGTTTTGCTCCGCCCAAAATTTTTATGCGGCGGACATGCTCTTCGTGCTGAACGCAACGAGCCTGCAACTGCTCCCGACAACGGCGATCGCCCTGCGTGCGGCGGCGGGCTCCGTTTCCCCCGCCGATATCTTTTTGCCCACCCTCCTTTCCACCCTCTTCGGCACCGCGCTCGGGGCGTTTCTCGTCTTTTTGACTGCGAGAAAGCCGTCCCATCCTAAGAGATCCCCCTTAAAACTTCGCCGCAAAAAGCGGTTGAAAGAAAATTCGTGAAGTATTTCGCCCTCATCATCCCCATTCTCTTCCTCGCCCTCTTCCTCTACGCCGCCGTGCGGAGGGTGAAGCTGTACGACGCGTTCACCGAGGGGGTGAAGGGGGCGATCCCGCTCGCCGTTTCCCTCTTCCCCTATCTTGCCGCCGTGCTCATTCTCTCCGAACTCTTCGAGCGGAGCGGGCTATCTTCTGTGTTGACGAACGCCCTCTCCCCCGCTTTGAAATTTTTCGGCATTCCGCCCGAGATCGGAAAACTTCTCCTCATCAAACCCTTTTCGGGAAGCGGCTCCACCGCGCTCCTTTCCGAACTCTTCGAAAAATACGGGGCGGACAGCTACATCGCCCGCTGCGGCGCGGTGTGTTACGGGTCGAGCGAGACGGTATTCTACATTTCCGCCGTGTACTTTGCGGGAACAAAACGAAAGAACTTAACAAAGCCGATCGTCATTTCGCTCGCTTCAAACATGTTGAGTGCAATTTTGGGGTGTCTTTTGTGTAAATTCTTGTGAATTTTGGTGTGAATGTTAATATTTCACAAAATATCCCATTAGAGATTGGAAAAGTAACAGGAATTGATTAGGAAAGTACAGAAAAAAATTTTTAAAAAAAGTTTCGTCGGATTTTTGCTTTTCCGAAAGTTTCCGATTATAATAGAGGTGTACTCGAAATCGAGCACAAAATCAACCATCGCTCATAATTTTTCCCCCTTATCATATAGTAAACCCCTCGGAGCGCGAGTTCCGGGGGGTTTACTTTCGGTCGGAATTTTTCCGAATCATCCTTCCGCTCGGTTTTTACGGAGTTTTTTGGAGAAGAGTTCGCGCTTGGGAACGAGGTCCGCTCTCTCCTGCGTGACGAGCAAGATCCCGTACATCATCCCGGGGCCGATGGCGAAGATGTGCATGTCCACAAGGCTCGTCGCCAGAATGGACGCGATGGCGAGCCCGAGGCAGAGCTTTTCGGGGGTGAAGCGGACGACGAGCAGTTTCACCGTTTCGAACCGATGATAGGCGTAAGCGAGCATGGCGACGATCCCGCCCGAGGACAAGAGTTGCACGATGGTGTTATGGGCGAACCGCGTGAACACGGGCGCGTCGACGAGCACCCCCGTCGCGCCGAAGAATCCCGCGCCGAACACGGGGTATTCGCGGAAGGTATTCAGGCAGTTTCTGTAAATTTCGAACCGACCCGAATCCTTCATCCCCGTTTTGAAGAGCTCTTCGAAGGGGCCGTCCTTCCAAAAATACATTGCCGTAAAGAACGCCGCCGCCGCGACGATGTAGATGATGAGATTGCCGATGCGCGTCTTTTTCTCCCCCGTGATGAGGACGGCGAGGACGCTCCCGAGGAACACGATCCCGCCGAAGAGGATAGAGCCGCGGCTCTGCGTAAAGAATACCCCGAGCATCAGAAGGCAGGAGAGGGCGGAGAAGATCCAGCCGTGGCGGCTCCGAAGGGAGAAACAGCAGACGGCGGGCACGCAAAGTGCCGTAACGCAACCGATGTTGTTGTACGTTCCCCACCCCGTGTAGAGATTTTCGCGGAAGAATTTTCCCCCTTCGACCGCCCCGGGCAGGGTGTACATATCCGCGATCTCGAAGAGCATCCCGATGCCGATCGCGGTGAAGAGGGCGGGAATGTACCAACTCTCCACCTTCTCCCAATCCACTGTATAGAAGAAATACAAATACAGCCCTGCGAGGGAGAAGATCTCGACGGCGGCGAACCCGACGGAGACCAACGTGTAGTAGGGCGAGAACGCCCCGCCGAGAAGATAGGACGCACCGAGCAGAATAAATCCCAACAGGAGCGCGGGGCGGGGAGT
>CANPWF010000189.1 GCA_947581885.1 uncultured Clostridia bacterium | reverse complement strand
ACATAAGTCTAAGGTGATTCCTACTTCGCGCAAGGACGCGCTCGTGCCGCCCAAGGAATAAACAGAATAAGGCGGGGCGACTCGAATACTCGCCGCCTATTACGAGCGGCGACTATTCGGCTCGGAATGACGTGATTATACAGTTTCGTACACTCACACCCCTCAGTCACGCCCCCAAGGGCGGGGCGTGCCAGCTCCCCCAGAGGGGGAGTCGAGGGATAGGGTGAAGTTCCTCAATATTTTTTCGTTTTGGTGAACGATTTTTTATGTTCGCTTATTGACTTTGCGGGAAAAAATCGGTATAATAGGTTGGACGGCGGAGGGCGTTCGCTTTCCGTCGCAAAAAAAATTTCGGAAAAACTATATTTTGGGAGGTTATCGATGACGAAAATGACAATCGACGGCAATACCGCCGCCTCGCATGTCGCCTATGCTTTCTCGGAAGTGGCGGCGATCTACCCCATCACCCCCTCTTCGCCGATGGCAGAATCGGCCGATGAGTGGGCGACGCAGGGCAGAGAGAACATTTGGGGTCAGAAGCTCCGCATCGCCGAGATGCAGTCGGAAGGCGGTGCCGCGGGTGCCGTGCACGGCTCCCTCGCCGCAGGTGCTTTGACGACGACGTACACCGCTTCGCAGGGGCTCCTTCTCATGATCCCCAACATGTACAAGATCTCGGGCGAATTGCTGCCGATGGTCATGCACGTTTCGGCGCGTGCGCTCGCAGCCCATTCCCTCAACATCTTCGGCGATCATTCCGACGTAATGGCTTGCCGTCAGACGGGGTTTGCGATGCTCGCCAGCTGCTCGGTGCAGGAAGTGATGGATCTCGCGCTCGCCGCGCATCTCTCCACGCTCCGCTCCCGCGTGCCCTTCATCCACTTCTTCGACGGGTTCCGCACTTCTCACGAAGTCTCCAAGATCGACGCGATCGACTACCCCGAGATGAAGGCCCTCTTCGATAAACTCGGACTTGAAAAGGACGTTGCGGCGTTCCGTTCCCGCGCCCTCAACCCCGAACATCCCGTCCAGCGCGGCACCGCACAGAACGGCGATACCTACTTCCAAAACAGGGAGACGGCGAACAGCTACTATCAGGCGACCCCCGCCATCGTGCAACAGATGATGGACGAGGTCTCCGCCCTGACGGGAAGGAGCTATCACCTCTTCGACTACGTCGGTGCGCCCGACGCGAAGTACGTCATCGTCGTGATGGGTTCGGGTGCCGAAACGGTGGAAGAATCCATCAACAAGCTCAACGCGAAGGGCAAGAAGTACGGGCTCGTGAAAGTTCGTCTCTACCGCCCCTTCGTCGCCGACGCGTTCGTCAACTGCCTGCCCAAGACGTGCAAGAAGATCGCCGTTCTCGACAGGACGAAGGAACCCGGTTCCCTCGGCGAACCCCTCTATCTCGACGTGTGCGCCGCGCTCCTCGAAAAGGGCGTGAAAAACGTGCAGGTCTTTGGCGGCAGGTACGGGCTCGGTTCCAAGGAATTCAACCCCTCGATGGTGCTCTCCGTCTATAAAAACCTCGAACAGAAGGAGCCCAAGAATCACTTCACCGTGGGTATTTACGAGGATGTGACGAACAGCTCTTTGGATTTCTCGACGAAGTTCGACGCGGCTCCCGCGGGCTCCACTTCGTGCAAGTTCTACGGGCTCGGCTCGGACGGCACGGTGGGTGCGAACAAGAACTCCATCAAGATCATCGGCGACCATACCGATATGTATGCGCAGGCGTACTTCTTCTACGATTCGAAAAAATCGGGCGGCATCACCGTATCTCACCTGCGCTTCGGGCAGACCCCCATTCAGAGCGAATATCTCATCGACTCCGCGGACTTCATCGCCTGCCACAATCCTTCCTATGTCATCCGTTACGACATGGTGAGCGACTTGAAGCAGGGCGGCGCGTTCCTTCTCAACTGCCCTTGGACGACGGTAAAACAGCTGAACGAGAACCTTCCCGCAAAGGTGAAGAACGCCCTCGCCCAAAAGAAGGCGAAGCTGTATGTGATCGACGCGATCAAGATCGCGAGAAAGCTCGGGCTCGGCGGCAGGACGAACACCATCTTGCAGTCGGCATTCTTCCTCATCAACGAGCAGATCATGCCCTACGAGAACGCCGTCGAGTACATGAAGAAGATGGCGTATAAGTCCTTCGCGAGAAAGGGCGATGCCGTCGTACAGATGAACTACAACGCGATCGATTCGGCGAAAGCCAACTTGAAGCAGATCCGTATCCCCTCCGCTTGGAAGAAGACGACGGAAGGCGCGGAGATGGTGAAACTTGCCGACAACGATTACTTCCGCAAGGTCGTCGCGCCCATCCTCGCCCTCGAAGGCGACAAGCTGCCCTCCTCGGCGTTCAATGCGGACGGTTCCGTCCCCACAGGCACGACCAAATTCGAGAAGCGCGGCGTTGCCGTCACCGTTCCGAAGTGGATCAAAGAGAACTGCGTGCAGTGCAATCAGTGCTCCTTCGTCTGCCCGCACGCGTGCATTCGTCCCGCCCTCGTTGCAGCGGGTGCCGAAAAGCCCGAAGCGTTCGATACGAAGCCCGCTCTCGGCGTTCCCGGCTATGAATTCAGAATGCAGGTCTCCCCTCTCGACTGTATGGGTTGCGGCGTTTGCGCCGATGTCTGCCCCGGCATGAAGGGGAACAAAGCCCTCGTGATGACCCCGTTCGCCCAGCTCGAAGAAGTCGAGGCGAAGAATTGGGACTATGCGGTCGACCTTCCCGAAGCGGATCTCTCCGCGGTGAAGATGGCGGACGTGAAGAAATCGCAGTTCACCCCTTCCCTCTTCGAATTCTCGGGCGCGTGCGCAGGTTGCGGCGAAACGCCCTATGTGAAGGTCGTCACCCAGCTGTTCGGCGATCGCATGATCGTTGCCAACGCGACGGGTTGCTCCTCCATCTACGGCGGTTCTTCCCCCACCTGCCCCTACACCGTGAACAAACAGGGCAAGGGCCCCGCTTGGGCGAACTCCCTCTTTGAGGACAACGCCGAATACGGCTACGGCATGAATCTCGCCTACAAGGCAAGGCGCGGGACCGTCGCCGAAAAGGTGAAGAAGCTCGCAGAACTCTGGAAAGAGTATCCCGAATGCGTGAAGCCTCTCGAAGATTGGGTCGCCTCGATGGACGATGCCGAAGCGAGCAAGGCGGCTTCCGCCGCACTCGTGAAAGAACTCAACGACTGCCGCAAGGAATGCGAGGGCGAAGAGCTCGAACTCGTCGACGAGATCCTTGCAAGCAAAGATTGCCTCGTGAAGCCTTCCTTCTGGATCATCGGCGGCGACGGCTGGGCATACGATATCGGCTACGGCGGACTCGACCATGTGCTCGCTTCGGGCGAGGATGTGAACGTGCTCGTGCTCGACACCGAAGTGTATTCCAACACGGGCGGGCAGGCATCGAAGTCCA
>CANPWF010000188.1 GCA_947581885.1 uncultured Clostridia bacterium | reverse complement strand
CCCTGCCACTGCGCGAGGGCGGCAAGGCGGCGGAAGGCGTTCTCTTTGGAGAGGGCGCGGCGGTAGAAGAGCACTTCGTCCTTGGCGGGAAGGAGCGCGACTTTCTTCCCCGAGAGCGCGGCAATGGACGCGGCGGCACGCTTTGCCGTGAGCGCGTCCGTCGTGAGATAGACCGTGCGCCCCGCAAACAGCGAGGCGACGAGGTATTTATGGGGGTCGGAGAGCCCGAACGCCGCTGTGGGAACGCCGCGGGCGGCACTTTCGCCAAGTGCGGGATAGTCCCCGCCGATCAGTTCAAAGGAGAAAAAGTCCTTCATGCGTTGTATTTGGTCATGACGCGGTCGATCTCCTCCCCCCGCGCGAGGCAAAGGGCGGCTTCGGCGGCGTTGGAACACGCCTCGATAAAGAGCGGATAGTCCTCTTTCCCGATCTCGAAGAGAACATAGTTGATGAGCGGGATATTCACCTCGTCGTCGCGAATGCCGATGCGCACGCGGGCGAAATCGGAGTAGCCAAGTTCGGCGATGACCGAACGCATCCCGTTATGGGTGCCCGCGCTCCCCGAAGGCCGCACGCGAACGCGACCCTTGGGCAGGTCGTGATCGTCGTAGATGACGACGAGTTCCCGCGGGGAAATTTTATACTTTGCGGCGAGTTGCTTCACCGCCCGCCCCGAGGCGTTCATGTAGGTGAGCGGACGGGCGACGATGATCTTCTCCCCGTTGAGGTACCCTTCGGCGACGCTCGCCTCGCATTCCCGCTTTTTGAACTTGACGTTGAGGCGTGCGGCAACGTCCCCCGCCGCCAGAAAGCCGAGGTTGTGGAAGGTCTTTTCGTACTGTTTTTCGGGATTCCCGAGCCCGACAATGAGAAACATAGTCCACCTGTTTGGTTGGGTTTTGGGGGAGTATTCTCGGCTCCCCCCTTGGGGGAGCTGGCACGGCTGCCCTTGCCGTGACTGAGGGGGTGGGAGTGCACGCAACCCCTTTCGCCCCTTCGGGGCACTTCCCCCAAAGGGGGAAGCGAGAGAAGGACGAGGACGGGCATATTCCCCCAAGGGGGGGAGCGAGAAGGGTCTGCTCCCGAAAGAGCGCACAACCCTCACCTCATTTCGAGCGCAGTCGAGAAATCTCTCACAGTTCCCAACGTACATGCACGTATGGAGTGTGGCGAGATCCTTCACTTCGTTCAGGATGAGGTGCGGGGCATGTACTCCGCCCATCTTTCTTCAAAAAACCGCCGCGGAGGCGGCGGCATTCATCGATCGTATATCCGTTGCGATCGCTTTCGCGTACTCACTTGAAACGATCAATCGTAGATCTTGCTCATCGGCTTATCAAAGCGGTCAATCGTAAATCTTGCTCATCGGCTTATCGAGGTAGACGTTCTCGATCGCCGCGGCGAAGATATCCGCCACCGAGAGGATCTTCATCTTGGGCAGCCGTTTTTCTTCGGGAAGAAGGATGGTATCGAGCATCACGAGTTCGCTGATGGGCGTTTTTTCGAGCCGTTCGATGGCGGGGCCCGAGAGCACCGCGTGGGTGCAACAAGCGCGGATCTCCTTCGCGCCCGCGTCCACGAGAGCCTGTGCGCCTTGGCAAATGGTGCCCGCGGTATCGATCATGTCGTCGACGAGGAGGCACTTCTTCCCCTCGACATTGCCGATGATGTTCATGACTTCCATCACGTTCGCCTTCGGGCGGCGTTTATCGATGATGGCGAGCGGGAAATTCAACCGTTCCGCCACCTTGCGGGAGCGGTTCACACTGCCGACATCGGGAGATACGACGATGAAGTCTCCGTCGAGATTCTTCCCGTAATAGTTGTAGAGGGTGGGTCCGCCGAGGAGATTATCCACGGGGATGTTGAAGAACCCTTGGATCTGGGCGGCGTGAAGGTCCATGGTGAGGACGCGGTCCGCGCCCGCCGAAGTCAAAAGGTCGGCAACGAGTTTTGCGGTGATGGGGTCGCGGGAACGCGCCTTGCGATCCTGACGGGCATACCCGAAATAGGGCATCACGGCGGTGATCCTGCCCGCCGACGCGCGTTTGGCAGCGTCGATCATGATGAGCAGTTCCATCAAATTGTCGTTGACGGGATCGCTCGTCGATTGGATGATGAAGAGGTCCCTCCCGCGGACGGTCTCCGCGATGTGAACGCTCGTCTCCCCGTCTGAAAATCTCCCCACCTCGCACTCGCCGAGCGTCGTGTTGAGTTTCCGCGCGATCGCCTCCGCCAAGGGACGGTTGGAGCTTCCTGCAAACAGCTTGATTTCGTTGCCGTGTGTGATCATATTGACCCCTTCGATTTTCTTCTGTCCGCCGTATTTTATGGTAACGGTTTCGCGCCGTTTTGTCAACCGTTTGAAAGGGGTTGCCCGGCGAAAATTTTACCTGCGGGCAACGCCGCTCCTTCTCGCCGCTTCCGCCACCGCCTTCGCCACCTCCTCGTGCGCGGAGAGATCGTAGGCATAGGGCAGAATATAGTCGGGCGAGAGCCCCTTTTCAGTCACCTTGGAGGCGATCGCATGGCTCGCGGCAAACATCATCCCGAAGTCGATCTTCCTCGCCCGCACGTCGAGCGCACCGCGGAAGAGCCCCGGGAACACGAGGACGTTGTTGATCTGGTTGGGCTTTTCGGAAGAGCCCGTCCCGACGACGGCGGCACCCGCTTTGATCGCGCTCTCCCTCGAAATTTCGGGGGTCGGGTTGGCGCATGCGAACACGATCGCGTCCTTCGCCATCGAGCGCACCATCTCCTCGGAAACGCAATTGGGACCCGATACGCCGATGAAAACATCCGCGCCCGCCATCGCGTCGGAGAGAAGCCCCCTCTTCTTTTCGCGGTTGGTGACCTTGGCGATCTCCGCCTGCGCTTCCGAAAGAGAGGTTCCGTTTTCAACGAGAATGCCGCAACGGTCGCATAAAATCACGTCGCCCGCGCCCACTTTCATGAGATATTTCGCAATGGAAATGCCCGCCGCCCCCGCGCCGTTGATGACGATGCGGACATCTTCGATCCTCTTTCTTACGAGCTTCAACGCGTTGAACAGGGCGGCTGCCATCACGACGGCGGTGCCGTGCTGATCGTCGTGAAAGACGGGGATATCAAGGTCCTCGATGAGCCGCCGCTCGATCTCGAAACAGCGGGGAGCGGAAATATCTTCGAGGTTGATCCCCCCGAACGAACCCGCGAGCAGTTCGACGGTGCGGACGATCTCGTCCGTATCCTTGGAACGGATGCAGAGCGGGATCGCGTCCACCCCTCCGAATGCCTTGAAGAGGGCGCACTTGCCTTCCATCACGGGCATCCCCGCCTCGGGCCCGATGTCTCCGAGTCCCAAAACAGCGGTGCCGTCGGTGATGACGGGCACAGTATTCCAACGGCGGGTGAGTTCGAAACTTCTTTCGATGTCCTTTTGAATGGCGAGGCAGGGTTCC
>CANPWF010000187.1 GCA_947581885.1 uncultured Clostridia bacterium | reverse complement strand
GGGTGTTGATCGACGAGGCGACATGGTAGATCCGCACGCCGTACTGCGCTCCGTCGTAGAGGTCTTGGGAGTGGGTCGCGTTCAGCCCCGTTGCCGCATACAGGTCGATGAGGAGATATTCGCAGAAGTAGGAATTGTCGAAATTCAGCGGGATCAGGATCGCCGAACCTGTCGTGGCGGAACAGTCGATGGTGACCGTCTTTGTCTCGTTGACGATGGTCGGAGTCAACCAGCCGAGCATGATCTTGGAATACACATCGTGGTCGCCGATGTTGTAGTCCATCATGTCCGCCCCGCCGAGCCCTTCGTCGCTCCCCTCTCCTTCGGAGTAGTCGTAATAGTCGTCCAATCCGAGAAGGTGCCCCGTCTCGTGGATATACGTCTCCGCGTTGACTTTGATCCCGTCGACTACACCGTACCCGGAACCATGATCGTTTTCAGTCTTTTCATCCATGAAGTCGAAGCCCGCGAAGAGATAATAATATGCGTCCAGTTCATCGTATTGCGCATCTTCGCCGTACCATGTCACATAAGCCCAATAGAAGTTGGAATTCTCCTCTTCCTCGCTCCCCTCATCCGGTCTTGCATAATTGACGGGAGCCGAATAGATGAGATAGACCGCGTCGATCACGTCGTCTTTGTTAGAATCGTACTTTGTGAGATCGAGTTTATCTTTGTAGTAAGTGAGGACCTCGGTAAGGAGAATTTCCGATCCATCGATAGTATATGTTCCCTCTTCGGTTGTCACTTTCTCTTGATATTGTTTATAATATCCGGAATTGTTGTCCGCATCATAGACTTCCTGAATATCGAAGCTGAGGTTCAACTTCCCGTAGGACGCCTTTTGGTAGTACGTCTTTACGCTCTCCCAACCCGTCTGCTCCTCGGTGCCGTTGAAGGCGATTTTGAGATTTGCAAGCTGTTCATCTGAGATAGTATCGCCTTTGAACTGCACGGGAATGACGAGGGCGTGGTAGGTGCCGATCGAGGGAAGCCCGATCGAATCTTCGGAATCTTGGATCTTGTCCTGCAAGGTGCTCTTATCGAAGGTATTCGGGTCGTAATTCTGCTTGCTCATCGTGCCCGAAGGGGTGGTGCCGCCCGTACCCGAGCCGCCGCCCGCCGTGGCATCGGGAAGAGTGACTTTGACTTTGCCGTAGTCGGAAAATTCAAATCTCAGCGTATTGCCGTCGTCCATCACCGCGTAGATCTTCTTGATCTGCCCGTTCTGCACGGTCACGTTGAAAGTCGTCCAAACGGAATCTTCATATTCGCCGAGAACATCGTTCCCGACCGCATTCGCGTCTATTGCGGAATAGACCTCCCCCATAACGGTGTATTCATGATCGACGAGGTAATCCAAATAGAGGATGTGGGAATAGGACAAATACTCTTCGAACTCCGCCGTATCGTCCCCATAGGTCGTATAGCTTTTTTCGTCGCCGTCGTCGCAGTAATAGGTGTAGGTATCGGTTGCGGGATCGTACGCGAGATAATTGATGAGTTCGGCGTTGCCGTCGTTGTACGTGTACACGATTTTGTCACCGTCGTATTCATACAATTCTTCGCTTGTTTCGCCTTGATAGGTCTCTGTCAGTATAACGGAGAAATTCCACGTAGAAGGGTCGGTGTACCCCTCAAAGACAGAAGAGATATCGGGTCCTTCGTCCTTCCCGCCGTCGGGACCTTCGTCTTCCCCCTCGTCGGGGCCTTTGTCCGCGGGCTGTACGACGGTGAAAGTGACCAACTTCGTAACGCTGCCGACGGTGATCCTCACATCGAACGAGCCGACTTTAGTGGTGTCCGCTTGGGAGAGATCGAGCATGTCCTCCGTGACGGCGACCGATAGCCCATTCTTATCCTTCACGGTGAAATACTTCGTATAGTCGGGCTTGGAGCCGACTTCGATGGTATAGGAAAGTTCCTCGGAAACGGTGATTTTGTAATCGGGTTCGGAGGAAGAGGGCGTTTTCCCGCAGGCGACCGCGCCCGCGAGTGCCGCGAGAAATGTAAGAACGATCAAAACAAACCGTGCTTTTTTCATCCGTTTCGCCTCTTATTTTCCACTGCTATGATTATACACCCGTTTTCCGAAAATGGCAAGTTTTTTCAAAAATTTTCCGTCCTTTTTCAAAAAAGGAAAGCCTTCCCTCCGCAAGAAAAAATCCCTCCTTTTCGGGGAGGGACGAGGTTACAAAAGGGAAGCAATGATATCGTGCATGCGGGAGAAGTTCTTCTCCATCTGCGAGGCGAGCTTCAACTGCGTTCGCGCCCGCACGAGGTTATGGTCGGGAGATTTGATCGCGAAGTACACATCCCCTTCGAGATAGTCGGCGAGGAAGCGCATGCCGCACTCCGCCGTCATGAGGTACGCGCCGTACGGGAGAAGTTCCGCCTCCTCCGCGGTGACGCTCGCCCGCGCCGCTTTGAAATACCCCTCCGCATAGGCGCGGAAGCGGGGAAGGGAAAATTCCACGAGGGAGAGATCGCGCTCGTCCTCGGCGGCGGTCGTCGCGCCGAAGCGAATGGAATCGCCGAAATCGTAGAGAAGGCTCCCCGGCATCACGGTGTCGAGATCGATGACGGCACGCGGTTCGTTCGTTTCCGCGTCCATCAGAACGTTGTTGAGCTTGGTATCGTTATGGGTGACGCGGAGCGGGATCCCCCCTCTCTCCAACCCTTCGGCGATGCGGGAATACGTCGAGGCGTGCGAGCGGACGAACGCGATCTCGCTTTGGCAGGACTTCGAACGCCCGAGCTTGTCCTCTTCGAGGGCGCGGGTGAAATCCCGATAGCGTTTGGGCGTATCGTGGAAGTGCGGGATCGCCTCGGTGAGGACGGAAGCGTCGAAATCGGCGAGGTAGTTCTGGAACTGCCCGAAGGCATATCCCGAGAGCCCGAACACCCTTTCGTCGGGGGCGATCTGATAGGTCACCGTCCCCTCGATAAAGGCATAGACGCGCCACTTCTTCTCGCCGCTCAAATAGCTCTTCCCCGCTTTGGTGGGAATGACTTCAAGCGTTTCAACGCCGCGCGAGCGAAGGTGCTCGGTCACCGCGACGATGTTGCGCATCAACCCCTCCGAATCGGGAAAAACGCGGGTATTCATGCACTGCATGATGTACCGCTTCTTGTCCGTCGTCAAAAGATAGGTGCGGTTGATATGCCCTTCGCCGTAGGGGCGAGCGTCGACGGGCGTTCCCTCGACGCAAAACTTTTCGGCTACGGCAAGCAGTTCCTTTTGTTCCATACTTCCTCCGTTCCGCATATCGTCGGACTGCCTTTATTATACCATACGGAAAAAATTCTGTCTATCCGATTTGAACAGAAAAGTGAAAACTACGCACAAATTCCAAAGAAAAGAAAACGCCCCGCCAAGTGATATGCACCCCAAAAGTTAGACACATTTGGAGGTGCATATTTTTATGGAAAAAAGTAAGCAGAA
>CANPWF010000186.1 GCA_947581885.1 uncultured Clostridia bacterium | reverse complement strand
CGCACGAGCCGCAAGGCGAAGTAACGAAGTGAAGGATCTCGCCCAACTCCATACGTACATGTGTGTTGGCAACTGTGCGGGATTTCTCGACTGCGCTCGAAATGAGGTGAGAGTATGGACGCACATGCCCGTTGAGAGCCGTGCGAGATTTCTCGACTGCGCTCGAAATGAGGTGAGGCGGGGGCGCCGAGAGTGAGTGCCAAAAGAGGGGTAGCCGAGAGGCGACCCCTTAAAAAATGTTTTCCAAGGCGGGCATGTAGGTGCCGGGGAGGCATTCGGAGAGGTGCAATAAGATCTCCAATTTGGGCAGAGCGAGAGAGAAGTCCGCTTCGGAGATGAGCCGCACCGCTTCCGCCATATAGTCGTCGATGCGGGAGATGTCGTTGTGCGGGATCCAGATATGCAGCCTTGATTTTCGTTTCTCCCACTGCTCCTGCACGACGACCGCGTCTCCGCTCGTCGCCTCTTCCTTTTCCGTCTTATCGTAAAGGGCTTCGAGCTCTTCGCGGAAGGAAGAAAAGCTCTTCGTCACGAACACCCATTCGAAGATCGCAAGCCCGATCAAAAGTGCTGTTGCAACGAAAATTGCCGTCAACGATTTTACCATGTTTTTCCCTCGGGATATTGCACGCGGAAGGTGCGGAACTTTTCGCCCTTCTCCTGCAAATACAGTTTGCCCTCGCCGTCGGCGGTGAGTACCAACACCCGCTTCACTTTCTTCACGCCCTGTTCCTCTAAAATGCCGTCGAAGTATTCCCTTTTCAGCCCCGTGAGGGCGAGGTTCTTCTCGTCGTACGAGCCGTTGTCGATGATGACGAGGGGAAGGGACGTTTGCTCCTTTTCGTAGTCCTCTTTGGGAAGGGCGGAGAAGGTGCCGTTCGCCTCATAGAGGGCGTAGTCGACGCAATCGAGGGAGAAATACCCCGCCGAGCGAAGGCTCTCGATCAGGTCGGAAACGTCGAGGCGGTTGCGCTTCAACTCGAAATCGTCGATGCCGTTCTTGTTGATGACGAGCGCGGGCTTCCCGCTCAAAAATGCCTTCATGGGTTTCACTTTGAGGTCGAGCACGGTGACGATCTCGTGCAGGATGTAGATGGTCACAACGGAGATGATCCCGTATAAGAGGGGGATGGAAGAATCCGCCATCGGGATACAGGCGAGCTCGGCGATGAGGAGGGTAATGACGAACTCGAAGGGTTGCATCTCCCCGATCTGGCGTTTGCCCATGAGCCGAATGATGAGAAGGAGGGTGACGAATACGATCGCCGTGCGGATGATGACGAGGGTCATATACGCAGTATAGTGAAACGGAAAATTTTTATGTGAAATGCGGTTGCTTTTCGGACGGGAACATGCTACTATAAATAGGAAGAGTAGCCGAGGCGCGTAAAGTGTTGCGAAACGGGACGTTGTTCGCAAACGAAAGGGCAAGTTTCAAGCCCTGCGGTGCCGAGGCGCGTCCGCTCACTTTCGCAAATATTTCGCGGAAATGTTTGCGAGTGCTTCGATAGGAAGATATCGACAGCGGACCTCCTCAAAGGGAGGTTATTTTTTATGGAAAAAACACAAAAGGTGTGGAAGCGCGTCCTCTTTTCCGAGGTCATCCTCGAAAAATCGCGGGCGCAGAAGATCGCATGGATCGCCGTGACGGCAGCCCTCTGTATCCTTGCCAACTTCGCCGAATTCAAATTTGCCGACATTCAGTTTTCCCTCACCATCTTCGCCTCGGTCCTCGCGGGGATCCTCATCGGTCCCGTCCTCGGGTTCGTCGCCTCGATGCTCGGCGATTTTTTGGGGTTCGTCGCGAACAGTTGGGGCTTTTTATATATGCCTTGGGTGGGAATTTCCTGCGCGTGCATGGCGTTGATCGCGGGATTTGTTATGAAAATCCCCCTCGCCTTCCGCGGGAGCGGATACGTAAAACTTACGATCGTGTGCGTTTTGGTGCTGATGATTTGTACGGTGGGGATCAACACGACGGGCTTCTATTTTTACTACACGAAAGTGGGCTTCACTTCCAAAGCCTTAACGCTTATCGAAGAGCATTTCGGGAGCAACGGCTACTTTGCCTACGCGCTCGTCCGCCTGCTTTTCATGGGGCAGATTTGGAACAGCCTCTTCAATTACGCCCTGCTCTTTGCCGCCGTGCCCCTCCTGAATGCCGCAAAGCCGCTGAAAATTTCCATTCGGTAGAAAAATTTCCTTTGCCTCTTTGCTTGCGGTTGACTTTTCTCTCTTGGAAGGGTATAATGTTCGATAGACGAAAAGGGGAGGGCGGACATGCAATCGCTCTTATTGGATATGACGTTCGGCGCGAATGAGCGCGGGATCATCCTGTTCGGGTTCGAGATCTACTATTACGCGCTGTGCATCGTGAGCGGTATGCTGCTCGCGACGTTCCTTTCGGGCGTTCTCATGAAGAGGCGGAACATGTCGTCCGACTTCGTGATCACCCTCTTCGTGTTCTGCATTCCCGCCGCCCTCATTTGCACCCGTCTCTTCTACTGCATTACGGACGGCATGCCCATCCGCGAGTGGTTCTCGTGGAGGAGTATCCGCGAGGGCGGGCTCTCCGTCATCGGCGGGGTCTTGGGCGGCGTCGGCATGGGATATATCGTCTGCCGCGTCAAGAAGGTGGAATTTTTCCGTGCGGCGGACTGCGTCGTCGTCACCATCGGCATCGCGCAGGCGATGGGGAGATGGGGGAACTTCTTCAACATGGAAGTGTACGGCGGGGTCGTTTCCAACCCCTCCTTGCAGTGGTTCCCGTTTGCGGTGCCCGTTTCGCCCTATGCGGACGGGGGCATCGCCGCCTTTTCCGACCCCAACGCCACTTGGCACTACGCCTTCTTCTTCTATGAGATCCTCTTGAACCTTACGGGGTTCGCCATTCTCTTCACGGCGGCGTGGTTCAGAAAACAAAAACCCAACGGCATTCTCACCTTTTCGTACTTTATTTGGTACGGCGTGGTGCGCTCCGTGATGGAGCCCTTGCGCGACCCGCAATTCATTCTGAGCGGCGGCGGGATCCCTTGGAGCGAAGTCTTTTCCTTCCTCCTCATCGGGCTCGGCGTGATCGGCATCTTGTGCCTTCTTATCCGCAACTTCAAGCGGGAGGGCTCCTTTGTCGGGAGCAAGCGGGGGGATCCGTACGGCATCTCCGCCTACCTCACGCCGTATAAGGACGATACGCCCTACTATTCCAAGATCAACATGTTCGGCGCGAACTATCCGAAGAAGCCCCCGAAGGGGAAGAAGGCGATCGAGGCGATGCTCAACGAACCCCTCGAAGGGACGGAAGAAGAGCAAGAAAAACCCTCCGAACAGCCCTCCGACCGCGAAGGCGGGGACGGGGGAGAGGCAAAGAAATGAGAAACCTCACACTGTTGACAGATCTATATCAGCTCACCATGGGGCAGGGATACTTCAACGAGGGCAAGCACGAAC
>CANPWF010000185.1 GCA_947581885.1 uncultured Clostridia bacterium | reverse complement strand
GGAATCGACCCGCCCGAGAAAGCTGTCACGCCCCGCCCTTGGGGCGTGACTGAGGGGGTGTGAGCGTACGGCACCGTATAATCACGTCACCCTGAGCCGCCGCTGCCCTTGCGGCGTGTCGAAGGGTCACCGCAGCTTTAAGTCTAAGGTGATTCCTCGACTTGCGCTCGGAATGACGTAATCATATGGCACTCCGTCCCCCCCCACCCAAAAAACCCACGCCGAGAGGCGTGGGCTTTGAGGTTTCATTTCGCGGCATTTCTGCCGTTCGGCGTTTGCCGTTCGACGTGCAATGTTCGCCGTCGGGCATCATTGCCGTTTTGCCTTATTTCTCCGAATGCTTTTTGCGAATGACGAGCACCACGCCCACCATGAGCACCGCGGCGAAGAGCGTCGCCACAGGAGCCGCGATCGCGCTTCCGCAACCGAACAAGTCGTTCAAGGTTTCGTTGTCGGTCGTATTGTCGTCGGTGCTTCCGGAATTGTTATCGGTCGTGCCGTTGTCGGTGCTGCCCGAGTCGCCGGGGGTCTCCGTGGAAACCGCCGTCCACTTCGCGTGGAGGGTCGTTTCACCCGTGATCTTGTCGTTCTCGAAATCGAACGCTTGCGTGCAAGCATCGTCCTTGAACCAACCGTCGAAGGTGTAGCCCTCGCGGGTCGGCGCGGTGGGAGCCGTAATCGTCGTGTTGTATTCCACGTTCGTCTTATCGGCAACCGCAGAACCTTCGTGCGAATTGAAGTGCACGGTGTACTTGTTCACTTCCCACTTTGCGTGGAGCGTGACATCGTTGACGACTGTATCGTTTTCGAAATCGAAAACCTCCGTGCAATCCGTATCCTTGTACCAACCGACGAAGGTATACCCCTCTTTGGTCGGAGCGGTGGGAGCCGTAATCGTGCTACCTGATTCAACGTCGTTGATCGCATTGACCGACGAACCGCCATTCGAATCGAACGTAACCGTGAACTTCCCGCTGTTGGGGTCGGTGACGAATGCGTTCGCCTCTGCGCCGTCTTGCAAGGTTGCATAGTTGTTGGTAAAGACGACCTTCGTCCGATCGGCATTCACGAAGAAGTAGTAGTAATACGTAGGGCTACCGATACCGAAACGGAAATACAAATCAGCTTCTGCCCATTTCTCGGTCAAAGTGAAGGAAGTCGTCGCAGTTTCCAAATAGTCAGCTTCCGCGGCAGCTTCTCCCGCCAAGGTATATTTGAGATTGCTGATCTTGTCGCCTGTGAGCGTGAAGGAGAGCCTCGTAAACGTACTGGTCTCCTCATCTTCGATGAACGAATATCCGGTCGCAGTGAAGTTGCCCTTGAAATAATAGGTGACAACAGCATCCCACACGGCTGTCAACGTGAAGTCCTCTGTAACGGGATCGCTGAAATCGTATTCAACCCCGTTCTTCTCCCAATGAGAGAACGCATACCCATCACGGGAAGGTTCAGGGGAAAGCGACTCTTCGTCGAGCAATTCACCGTTTTGTACCTGAACGGAATCGGGAACGGTCGCGCCCGTCACGTCGTCACCGGCGGAGAAGGAGACGGTATACTTCACATCGAGTATCCAAACGGCAGTGAAGGTGAGATCTTTCACCACGACAATATAATCCTCGGGATCAAGTCGATCGCCGTCCATATAGTCGGGACACGTCCACCCCAAGAGCTTATATCCGGACCTATATGCGGTTTCTTCACCGGGCAAAGCCGTGTATCCGCCGAACTCCACCGTGACGGCTGCGGGTACCGTTGCGTCGTCTGCGCCTGTACCCTTGGCATACGTTACCGTAAGTTGGTCTTTGTATTCGCCAAGCTCAACAAGGTCGTAATCCATATCGGCATACACCACAGCGTAAACCTTTCCATTGGAGGAAACGCAAACTACATAAGTCGTTTCTTCCTCGCCGTTTTCATAGAACACAGGTACGTCTCCGACGGTGATGCTAGAGATGCTAGACGAGAAAGTATAGGTATCCGATTCAACAGATTTGTCCGTGAAATCGATCACGAGAGTTGCACCCGCATAATCCAATCCGCCCATTTTACCGCTGAGCGAGGATTCCGTAGGAAGAGCGGTGTATGCTGTAGATTCGTAATACGGCTCTCCATACATTGAAATGGAGAGACGGTTTGCCTCGTTGAGTTGGAACCCGAGTTGGTACATCGATGTCTCATCTGTGTAGATCGACTGATCTTCGGCATCCTGTGTGAGAAAGCCGAACATCACAGAATAAGGCTCGCCGCCGTCAAAAACGATCACAACATACACCCCGTTGTATTCTTGTTCTTCAACAAGATCGACCCATGCGAACATATCATTTTCCGCGAACGTCCATTTCCCTTCCACGGAAGTAGCAGTTTCGCCGGTATCACCGGTATCACCGCCGCCAGAAACCGCTGTCAATTGATCGTAACCGCCGAAAGAGTTTGAGAAGAAATAATCAGAATCCGCCTTGTAAACAACACAGTTTTCTTCTATATCGTCTTTCATAAAGAATGCCGCAACATTGCCCATGACAAAATGGGTATCAAAACTCTCGTCTCCCGCCCCACTGTTGTATGTGCCGATCATAGCATCAAGATCAAAACTATAATTATAGCCGACAGTCCCGTCATCGTCATCTTCGTATGACCATTTGCCCGAGAAGGCGGCAGCCTCAACCGTCTCTTTTGCAAATGTACCGCTTAAAGACTGGTCCTTATCGGAACCCTGATCATTCTCCACATACATGGTGAATGAAATGGAACCGTCATCTTGATATTCCAATTCCTTCACGTTGAAAGCTGTTGCCGCTTGGGCTGCAGGAAGAGTAGCGTACTTATTGTCGGTACCCTGTGCATAGAGATGATCAAAACCGAATGTCACATACGTCCCATCCATGTCCGTATAAAAAAGACAATACCCGACCGTGGCATTCCCTGATTTGTCCTGCCCCGTCTCTTCTTTAACAGCGACATAGTAATTCGTTCCTTCATCGACGTATTTCCAAACACCTTCGACGGTAGTCACCGCTTCGGCGGCTACGGGGGCATTGTGCACGGTCACCCCGATTCCCACGGAGAGACTTACGGCAAGCATCGCCGCACAAGTTCCCACCCAAAAGTTTCGTTTCGTCATAACTTGCTCCTTTCCGCCAAACGCCACGGCGGAACCGTTCGCCCGATTTCGGTAGGCAAAACGGTCAATAAAATGTACGAATAGTATACCATAATTACCCCCCCCCGTGTCAAATACTTTTTATACCCTTATGCGAAAAAAAATGAAAAAATCCTGTATAAATTTCGAATTTTTCCACTTTTATTCGAATTTTTGAATTTTCCCGATGAATTTTATACAGTTTCGGAAGGCGGGAAGGGGGGACGACGCGCCCCCACGTCATGTTGAGCGCAGTCGTCCCGCCTTATTCTGTTTATTCCTTGGGCGGCACGAGCGCGTCCTTGCGCGA
>CANPWF010000184.1 GCA_947581885.1 uncultured Clostridia bacterium | reverse complement strand
TCCACGATGCCCGTGCCGTAAAATGCGCCCGCGCGGAACACGGTGTATGTCCCGTCGGGCAGCCCCGCTTCATAGCGCACGCCGTTGTAATACCGCTCGTCGTCGACCTCGATCCGCGGGAAAGGCAGTACCTCTTCGGTGGGAATGAGAGCCTTCTCCCCCATCTCTTTGAACTGTTCGGGCGTGACGGCGTGTCCGAGGGTAAACGGACCGCTCGCGGTGCGGCGAAGCGCGGTGCAATAGCCGAGGGTGCCGAGCGCGGCGGCGAGGTCCCTTGCGAGGGCGCGGATATACGTCCCCCCGCCGCAGGTGACGGAAAAGTCGAATTCGTGCTCCGATGCCTGCCTTATCAAAGAAAATTCCGAAACGGTGACGTTTTTCGCGGCGAGGGTCATGGGTTCCCCCATGCGGGCGAGAAGATAGCTCCGCTTCCCGTCCACGCACTTCGCGCTGAACGCGGGCGGGATCTGATCGAACGTCCCCGTGAGGGAAGGGAGCGCGTTCAAAATATCTTTTTCGGTGGGAACTTCCCCGCCGAATACGGGCTCGCTCTCCGTATCGAGCGTCTCCGTCGTCGCGCCGAAAAAAAACCGCGCCTCGTACGTCTTTTCCTTGGACAAAAAATAGTCGAAGAGGCGGGAAGCGTTCCCGACCCCGATGGGAAGGACCCCCGAGGCGAACGGATCGAGGGTGCCGAAATGTCCGCAAGGGCGGCGGGTGACCCCTTTCACGAGGTTGACCATGCCCGTAGACGTTGCGCCCCGCGGTTTATCGATGACGATCACACCCGTCATACGTCCTCCAAGTTCTGCCATACCGCATAGCGGAGTTTGTCGACGACCTCTTCGAGTTCCCCGAACAGCATACAGCCCGCGGCGCGGACATGCCCGCCGCCCCCGAACGTTGCGGCAACGCGGTTGACATCCGCCCGCCCGTTGGAGCGGAGGGAGATCTGGAACTGCCCCCTCTTGCTTTCGAGAAGGCACGCGCTCACTTCGACGTTCTCGACGAACCTTCCGAAATCGACGATGCCCTCCGTCGCGTCCGTAGAGAGAGAATATCTTTCGAGCGTCCCGAAGGGAACGACGGCGACGGCAAACTTCCCGTCGAGAAGGTAGCGGATGTTTTTGATCGTCTCCGCGTAGAACTCCGCCCGCGCACGCGATTTCTTCTGCATGAGTTCGTAGTTCGTCTTTTCGACGCTCGCGCCCCCCTCCACGCACCGTGCGGCGAGGCGAAAAGTCTCCCCCGTCACGTCGTTGTGCGAGAAAGAGCCCGAATCGGTAACGAGCCCGCAGAGAAGGCACTTGCAGATCTCCTCGTCGAAGGGAACGGCGAGTTCGTCGAGAAGGAGCGCGATGTTCTCGCAGTTGCTCGCGGCGGTGCGGACGAAGTTGTACTTCGCATAGCGCAGGTTGGAGACATGGTGATCGATATTCACCGTCACCTTTTTCTTCGCGCCGCGAAGGTAAATTTGGCGGAGCTCCCCGAGGCGGTTCGTATCGCTCGCGTCCACCGCAAGATACCCCTCCGCGTCGAAGGAAGGCAGCCGCTTCGCTTCCCGAAGGGGAGATAGATACAAAAACTCTGCGGGGATCTCCTCTTCCGTTACGATCTCGCTCTTGATCCCGAGAAAAGAAAGTGCGCGATGAAGTGCCCCCGCGCACCCGAGCGTATCGCCGTCGGGGCTCGTATGGGGAAAGATCACCGCGCTTTTGAGCCGTTTGACGACGGCTGCGATCTCTTGAATGGAATTCATCTAATCATCCTTGCGGAGAGAGGCGAGCAGTTCATCCATGTGCGAGCCGTATTCCATGCTCCCGTCCTTTACGAAGGAGAGCGCGGGCACGGTGCGAAGCCTCATCCCCCGTGCGAGCTCCTTGCGGATGAACCCCGCGTTTTCCGTGAGAAGGCGGAAGGTGTTCTCCGCCCGCGCCCCGTCCGCGTCGTACACGCTCACATACACTTTCGCCGTTTTGAGATCGGGCGCACAGTGCACTTCGGTGACGCTGACGAGCCCCGAAATATTCGGTTCCCGATCCTTCAAAGGACCAGAAATAATCGCGGCGATCTCGCGGCGGAACTCGCTGTCTAACCTCTCCGTCCGCTTCATTGTTTGATCTCCTCGATGAGATAGCACTCGATGAAGTCGCCGATACGCACTTCGTTGAAGCCCTCGATCGCACAGCCGCATTCGAGCCCCGCGGCGATCTCCTTCACTTCATCTTTGTAGTGCTTCAACGTCTTGCAGTTGCCCTCGACGATCATCGTGTCGTCGCGATAGATGCGGAGCTTGCCGCCGCGCACCAACCTTCCTTCGGTGACGAGACACCCCGCCACAACGCCCACGCCCGTGATGTTGAACGTCTCTTTGACTTCCGCTTTGCCGAGATACACTTCCCTGTACTTGGGCGAGAGCATCCCCTTGAGGGCGGCTTCCATGTCGTCCAAGAGCTCGTAGATGATACGGTACAGCCGCACATCCACCTTGCTGCGCTCGGCGAGCGTTTTCGCCTTGCTGTCGGGACGGACGTTGAAGCCGATGATGATGGAGTTCGAAGATTCGGCGAGCATCACGTCGCTCTCGGTGATCGCGCCCGCCGCCCCGTGAATGACCTTGATCCGCACTTCGTCGTTGGAGAGCTTTTCGAGGGAACTTCTCACCGCCTCTACGGAGCCCTGTACGTCCGCCTTCACGATGAGGTTGAGCGTCTTTAACGTGCCCTCGGAAACTTCCTTGAAGAGATCGTCGAGGCTGGTTTTCTTGGTCTCTACGATCATGGATTCGCGCTGTTTATTCTTGCGCTCTTCCTGCACTTGCTTCATGAGCGTCTGATCGACGGCGAAGATGGTATCCCCCGCGTTGGGGACATCTTCGAGCCCCAATACTGCGACCGCCGTCGAAGGGCCAGCTTCCTTCACCTGTCTGCCCCGATCGTCGAGCATGGCGCGGACTTTGCCCATCGTCGTGCCCGAAATGAGGTTGTCGCCCACATGCAGGGTGCCGTTCTGCACGAGCACGCTTGCAACGGGCCCTTTGCCCTTGTCGAGCTTCGCCTCGATGACGACCCCGCGCGCCTTGCGGGTAGGATCGGCTTTTAATTCCTGCATTTCGGCTTGGAGCCAAATGCTTTCGAGAAGTTCGGGAATGCCTTCCCCCGTCTTGGCGGAGACGGGCACGACGATCACATCGCCGCCCCACTCTTCGGGGACGAGGTCGTACCGCATGAGCCCTTGCTTCACCGCATCGGGATCGACATGCGGCTTATCCATCTTGTTCATCGCGACGATGATGGGCACGTTCGCCGCCTTGGCATGGTCGATGGCTTCCACCGTCTGCGGCATGATGCCGTCGTCCGCCGCGACAACGAGGACGACGATATCCGTCACCTGCGCACCCCTTGCACGCATGGCGGTGAACGCCGCATGGCCGGGGGTATCGATAAAGGTGATCAT
>CANPWF010000183.1 GCA_947581885.1 uncultured Clostridia bacterium | reverse complement strand
GTGTACGCGCCCGGGCAGGGGCTCTTCCCCAAATACACGTCGGGCATGTACGAAGTGGAGGGCACCCGCCTTCTCGTCTCCCGCGGGATCGGAAGAAGCCGCTTTCCCTTCCGCCTCAACAACCCCCCGCACGTCCCCGTGCTCCGTCTCTCCTTCAAAAATAGTGAATAAATGCGGCGGATATACATTTTCGAAACCTCCCGTATTCCCCAATAAATTGTGAATATCTTTCATAATCCGTTTGTTATTGAGAAAATATCTCAAAATTACGAACGGAATTTTCTTTTTTTGGAAAAAGCGGGGAGATTTCCAAAAGAAATTGACAGCATATAAATTGTATTTATATAATATTTATACTCTATTCCTTTTATATAAAGGGAATTTTTTCGGGAGGTGCTTATGAAAGCAATAAAACCTGCATTGATCGCACTCTGTTTGACGACGCTCACCGGCGCCGTAGCGGTTGGCTGTTCGCATAAACATACTTTCGGAGATTGGACGGTAGAGAAGGAGGCGACCTGCACGGAGGAAGGGCTCCGCGTGCGGGAATGCGAATGCGGCGAAAAGGAGGAGGAAGCCATCCCCACCATCGCCCATACCTTCGCTTGGGCGTACGACGCAGTGGAGCACTGGAAAGCCTGCACCGTCTGCGGCACGGAAGAGGAAAATTCCCGCGAATATCATACCCCCATCATGGGGACTTGCATGGATCTTTGCGGCTTCACGATGAACCCCATCGAGGCGATGGGATTGGAGATCGAGGAGATCGAGGTGAACGGCGAAAAGACGGGCGAGAGCCGCGTCAAGGGCATCGGTATCTGCAAAGATTATACGAGCATCACCATCCCCGCATACGACATCGCGACGGGCAATCCCATCGTCGAGATCGGCGACCGTGCGTTCAACGGCGATTATAACCACGCATCGGAGAGCGGAGAAGAGTCCTCTCCGCTTGAACATGTCGAGATCCCCCGCACGATCCGCAAGATCGGCAACTACGCCTTCGCCCATAACCCCAAGTTGAAGGAGCTCACAATTCCCGACAGCGTGACGGAGATCGGAATGAACGCCTTTCAGGCACTGCCGTTTGAGCACTTCGAGATCCCGCGCGGCATCACGAAGATTTCGAATGCCATGTTCGCGGATTGCGATAAGCTCAAAGAGCTCGAAATCCCGTCCAATATCACACAAATAGATGGATTTGCGTTTTTGGGTTGTACCGCCCTCATCAAGGTTACCATCCCCACGAGCGTGAAGGTCGTTGGCCCATATGCTTTTGATTGTGATTCGACCGGCTACAACGAATTGGAAGAGTCGGACGAGGCATATGACATTCCTGCGAGCCTTGCGCAGGTAATCTACCTCGGCACTCTCAACGAATGGTGCGAGATTCAGTTCGGTATGGATAAGGGTGAAAAATACGGATTCAATTCCGACAAAGCCACTCCGCTCGGCGCGACCGACTTTGTAAAATTATACGTCGACGGACAGCCCATCACTTCCGTGTCCTTCGCGAACGGGCTTGAGGAGATCGGGGCTTCTTTCCGCGGATATGCTTCCTTGACATCGGTCACATTCCCTTCGTCGCTGAGAAAGATTTCGAAAGAGGCGTTTAAGGACTGCGTCAACCTCTCCGAAGTTTCCTTCGCCGAAGGATTGGAGGAGATCGGCGAGGACGCATTTGAATATTCAGGGCTTACAAGCGTCACCCTTCCCGCTTCCCTCTCCGTGCTCGGGGAACATGTGTTTTACAAGTGTCCCGATCTTGAAACGGTGGAGATCAAGGGCGGTGCGCTTACGGCCATTGCAGGAACCGTCACGGGCATGTTCGAAGAATGCACCGCCCTCACATCGGTGACGATCGGCGAGGGCATCCAAGAGATCGGGACGGCGGCTTTCTATAAATGCAGTGCCTTAAATACCGTCACCCTTCCCGCATCGCTCAAAAAGATCGGGGAAAATGCATTCCGCAATGCTGCGTTGACGCAGGTCGTTATTCCCGCAGGCGTTGAAGAGATCAGCGAGAATGCGTTCCGTGGGTTGCCGCTTTCCTCGGTCACCTTTAACGCAAGTGCGGTGAAGATCGATGATTTTGCCTTTGCGGCAAACGCTTCGCTCGGAAGCGTCGATCTCTCTCATGCGACGTATCTCGGGAAAGGTGCGTTCGCCTCGTGCACATCCCTTACAACTGTCTCGTTGCCCACGGGTGCGTTCTATCTTGCGGGAGACGCTTTCGACGATTGCCCCATCACCTATACGACGGAAGGCGACTACAAATATCTCGGGAATTGGCTCGTCGAGGTCGTGAACAAGGAGATCACGACGATTCAAATCAAGCAAGGTGTTATCGGCATTGCGGAGGGAGCATTCTCCGAGCTCGAAAACGTATCGGGCAGGCTTGATCTTCCCTCGAGCCTCGTCTATATCGGGAAGGGTGCATTTTTCGGACTTGCCAATCTTACGGGAGATCTCATAATCCCGCCTTCAGTCCGTTCGATCGGTGCGGCGGCATTCGCGGGCACGGAATTTACCAAGCTCGTATTCGGCGGGAACTCCACAAACAATCCCTCTCAACTTGAAACGATTGAGGATGCTCCATTCAATACAGCAGGTGCCTTTGAAGGATGTCTGTTTGAAACGGTGACATTGCCCGATTCGCTCACCCACCTCGGCGCAGGTGCTTTCAAGGGATGTACAAATCTTCGGTCCGTAACCTTCGGAACAGCCGGCAAACTGAAAACGATCGGCGGTATCTCCAATGGCGGGGTGTTCCAAGGCTGCACGGGGCTTATTCGTATGGAACTTCCCGAAGGGGTCGAGACGATCGGCGGACATCTCTTTGAGGACTGCACCAATTTGCAACAGGTCGTTATTCCCGATTCGGTGAAAACGCTCGATGATTACGCGTTTGAAGGGTGCACTTCCCTCACCAAAGTCACGCTTCCCGGGCTCGAAATAATTTACAGAAATACCTTTGATGGGTGCTCGCAGCTTATGGAGATCGAATATCATGGCACGAGCGAGCAGTGGGACAATGCCGTTGCGAACAGCCCGATATGGGATACTTCTCTCCCGCAGGATCGTCAAGTCCGCTGTACAAAATAGGGCAAGAGGAGCGGGCCGACCCTTTCCTTGAAGAAAACGCTCCGAACCAAAAAATTATTTTTCTCTTTCTCCCCGCGTTCCCGCGGGGAGAATTTTCTATTCATTCTGTCCTCTTTTCTTCTCTCCCGCCCACCTCATTTCGAGCGCAGTCGAGAAATCTCGCACGGTTCCCAACACGCATGTACGTATGGAGTTGGGCGAGATCCTTCACTTCGTTACTTCGCCTTGCGGCTCGTGCGCCCTTCGGTCGGGCAGGATGAGGTGCGAGGCGCGTACTCCGTCTCCTTTTCTCGGCTCCCCCTCGAGGGACGCAGAACGCACCATGAGCATCAGTCCGGTGGACTGTGCGAGGCGTTCTGCGAT
>CANPWF010000182.1 GCA_947581885.1 uncultured Clostridia bacterium | reverse complement strand
GTGCAGGATCCTTGGATCATCCACCCCGCACAGTTCCTGCTCGACTACCCCATCGCCTTTGCGTGTATCGGCGCGGCGGGGCTGTTCGCCAAGACCAAGAAGCTCGAAAAGCTCCCGCAGGTGCAGTTCGCCCTCGGGGCGGTGCTCGCGGGGGTGCTGCGCTATCTCTCCCATCTCCTCTCGGGGGTGTTCGCCTTCTCCGAATACGCCTACCATTGGTCGACGGGGGCGGCGATGAACCCTTGGGTGTACTCCCTCGCCTATAACTCCTTTGTGTTCGCCGATATCGCCATCGCGATCGCCGTCGGGGTGCTCGTGTTCAGTTCCCGCGCCTTCGTGAAGCAAATGAGAAAGTACGCGGCGGCCCCTTCCGCACCCAAAACGGACAGGGCGGAAGAGCCAAATACAACGGAATAACTTCCTCTTGAAGAAAATGCAAAAAGCGACGGGAATTTCCCGTCGCTTCTTTCTCGGAAATTTTGTCGGTCAGCCGATCTTCTCGACGAAATACACGCAGTCGAGCACGGAGAGCGCGTCGATGATCTCGTTGTGATTCTTCTTGCGGAGGTCCTTCCCGACGATGGTGAAGCGCACGGTGTACACGCTCAGCCCCGAATTGGCGTAGGCGGGGTTGAGTTCGAGGTTATCGATCTTCAAGCCGAATTCCCGCGCGGCGGAGATGAATTCCTGCAAACTGCTTCTCGATTTGAGTTCGAGATGGATCTCGAAGTGGTTGGATTTGTTCTTGATATACGTCTCCATGCGGGAGAAAGCGAGAAGCCCGATCATGAGGGCGGCGAAGCCGATGAGGGCGGCGGTGTACAGCCCGAAGCCGAGGATGACGGAGATGATGGACATCGTCCACCCACCCACCGAGGTCGTGAGCCCCATGATCTGGTTCTTCGAGGAGTAGATGATCGTGTTCGCGATGATGATGGAGATGCCGATGAACACCGCCGCGGACAGGAAGGAAAAGCTCACATCGAGTTCGTTGATGAAATACAGGTCCCCGATGCCCGCGAACATGGAGCCGATCGAGAGCACGATGAGGGTCCTGAGCCCCGCGGCATGGCGGTTGCGCGAACGTTCGCAGCCGAGGATGACCGCCATCAAAATGACCACCGCCGTTTTGAGGACGGTAGACGCGATATTGACTTCTTTTGACCATTCGCCGAGCAATTCGGCGATCCAATCGGGAGACATAGTTTACCTCTTATTGATGAATTTTCTGCGGTTATATTCGGAGCCCGCCGACATCTCCGACCCGTCGTCCTGCGGCGGGGGTTCGGTCGCTTCGAGGAATGCCTCTTCCTCGGGGGAGCGGGCGTATTCCTTGACGGCGAGCTGTTTTTGAATGACGCGGAGCTGTTCTTTGAGGGAAGCGACTTCCTCCGCCTTCTCGGGTACTGCGACGGGCGGCGGTTCCGCCTCTTCCTGCCCGTACGAACCCGATAGATAGAGCGAAAGTTTTGCGAGCGCGGGTCCCGCGAGTTCGTAGAGGATGCTCGACGAGAGGATGATCGTCTGCAACATGCTCCCCGTATCGCCGCCCAAGACCCGTGCCCCGAGAGCGGCAAGCCCGATCGCCACCCCTGCCTGCGGGGCGAGTGCCATGCCGAGATAATTTCGCACCTTCTTGTCCTTCTTGGTGACGACGCACCCGAGGAAGGCGCCCATGTATTTCCCCACGAGCCGCACGACGAAGTACAGCACGCCGACCGCCAAAAGGGGCACGCCGCCGAGCGACTGTTCGGTGCTGACGAGAGCGTCGAGGCGGAACCCGATGCCCGACTTCACAAAGAACAACAAGAGAATGGGCGGCGAAAAATAGTTGAGCTGTTTGAAGAGCTTATCGTCATTCGAGACGTTGATGTACACCGTTCCCATCGCCATACAGCCGAGAAGGGGCGAAACGTCCACCGCCGCGCCGATCCCGCACAGGGCGAAGAGAAAGGCGATCGAGACGATGAGGCGGTTGTCCGTCGATCTCTTCGCCATGAGGAGCTTCAACAAAAACCCGAAGCCGATCCCCACCGCGATGAGCAGGATATTCCATGCGATGGGAAGGAGAACGTCGGCGGCGGAGAAGCCGTTCCCGAGCGTGGAGAGCGCGACGGAGACGGCAACGCTGTATGCGAGAAGGCTCACCACATCGTCGAGTGCGACGACGGAGAAGAGGGTATCGACAAAGTCCCCTTTCGCCCCCGTCTGGCGGATGGTCATCATGGTGGAGGCGGGCGCGGTCGCCGAGGCGAGCGCGGCGAGGATGATGGAGAACGCGAGGGGCAACCGCAAGATGAAGTACGTCAGGACGAACACCAGCACCGAGGCGAGCAGGGCCTCGAAGAGGGTGATCACCGCCACCTTTCCCCCATTCTTTTTGAGCGTGGAAAAGCGGAAATACTCGCCCACACTGAACGCGATGAAGGCGAGCGCGATATCCGAGATGAAGTCCATTCCCGAGACGACATAGTCGGGCACGAGATCGAGTACATACGGCCCGATCAGGATACCGACGAGGATGTACGCCGTCACATTGGGAAGGTGCAACAGCTTGGTGATCCGCGTTCCCAAAAAGCCCACAAGGAGCATGATCGCCACCGAGATGATCACGGCGGGGACGTGGGAAGTCGCGGAGAGTTGTTCGTAAAATTTATCGAGCATGGTATGATTTTGAGGAGACGATCGGCCGATTTACAGACCGACGGCTTTTCTTTTTTCGCCTTTTTTGTACGCTCTTTCGCGTGCGCGACGAAAATAATGCATGTATTATAACAAACCCCACTCAAAAAAACAAGCCCATTTTGAAAAATTTTTCTAAAAAAAAGAAAGAAAAGATAAATATTCAAAGAATTTTTTCTGTTGACAATACCCGAAAACCGCACCCCTTCTCTTGCTGTCCCATTTTTGGGGAACAGCCCGCTCTTCTCTCGCGTCTCCCGCCGGGAACGCGCTCCGTTCGTGCTTTCTCTCGCTTCCCCCTTGGGAAACGCGCTCCGTTCGTGCTTTCTCTCGCTTCCCCCTCTGGGGGAAGTGGCGCGGCGACTTTCCGCGCCGATAGGGGTTGAATGTACGAGAAGGCTATAATCACGTCATTCCGAGCCGAATAGTCGCCGCTCATAATAGGCGGCGAGTATTCGAGTCGCCCCGCCTTATTCTGTTTATTCCTTGGGCGGCACGAGCGCGTCCTTGCGCGAAGTAGGAATCGCCTTAGACTTATGTCTTAAAACTGCGGTGACCCGTTCGACACGAAGGGTCGTCAAGGGCAGACGACCCTTCGGCTCAGGGTGACGTAATGATACAGTCGCGTACGCTCACACCCCCTCAGTCACGCAAGAACAGCGTGACAGCTCCCCCCAACGGGGGAGCCAAGGGGCGAGCGAATGGAGTACGCCACCCGCACCTCATCCTGAACGTAGTGAAGGGATCTCGCCCAACTCCATACGTACATGTGTGTTGGCAACTGTGCGAGATTTCTCGACTGCGCTCGAAATGAGGTGACGGGGG